>JAYWAN010000028.1:0-2637 GCA_043782405.1 Chitinophagaceae bacterium | reverse complement strand
TGGCATTCTGCGACACCCTTCTGCCAAATTCACTAAAGGTCATCATCATCACATCCTGGAAGCGGTTGTTCTTTTTCAGGTCGTTGGTAAAAGCTTTTACTGCATCATTCAATTCGGTGAATAATCTTTTTTGCTGGTTATCCTGGTTCACATGCGTATCAAAACTTCCGAGGCTTACATAATATACTTTGGTATTGATATCAGAAAAGATCAGGGAGGCGATAGTCTTCAGGTCTTTTCCTAATTCTGTGTTCGGGTAGGCCTCACCGGAAGGATGAGCTTTGCTTTGCTGGTAAATATAATCGGCGCTGCTGAGTGTTTCACTCATTGTTTTATATAAATAGTCAATGGTTTGTTCGCCTGCCAGGTGATCGGCATCTATTTCTTTAAAATATTTTCCGGCGGCGCTGTTGTACAAACGTTTGGGGTCTTTAAAAGCCAGGCCCTTACTTTCTTCGCCCTTTAATGCAAGGCTCAACACATCATCAAGTTCTACAGCCTGTGTAGGCTTATCACATCCCTTGCATTGTGCATCCAGGTAACGGCCAAGCCAGCCTGTATTTACATATTCATTACTGCCACTGGCGCTTTGCCAGATATCCATACTGCGAAAATGCGAACGATCGGGATTAGGATAGCCCACGTTGTTCATTATAGCAAGACTGCCATCATCATACAAACCTTTAAAGGCTTCCAGTGCAGGGTTCAATCCAACTTCATCCGTAATTAATAGGGATTGCTCTTTGGGGATTCCCAATCTTGGCCTTTCTTTATAATAGATATCATTGCGTACAGGGATCACTGTATTCAACCCGTCATTGCCGCCGCTGAACTGGATAACCACCATCACTTTATTACCCGGTGGTACCATCATCGGCTTTTCAAATGCCTTTAAGAATTTGGGCAGCATGAATGATGCGGTTGCAAGTGAACCTACCTGTAAAAATTCTCTGCGTTTAATAACCATAAAATCAGTTTAGTGTTATGAGTTTAAAGTTTAGCGTTAGCATAACTGGTATTCGGGTGTACTCATTAAATTTACGATAGCGCTCTTGATATAGTTTTCGCGGTTCTCGTTATTCAAATACTTATCAAGCACTTTAGCACTTACCTGGCTTTTTGTTTGCAGCACCACTGCACTTATCTTAGGCAACAAATTTTCCCTGGGCACTTTTTCAAATATCTTATTCACGGTGGCCCACTCTATTTTGGCTGTGCCTCCTCTTGAAGCTTCTTTTAGTTTTTTACTGGCTTCCATCATTTGCCCCATCATTGCATCATCATCGCTCTTGGGTCGTATATCCAGTGCCTCATTGGCAGTAATGATCTGGGGTATACGTAACCGTAACATCAGCGAGCTGCTGTCTATCCAGCTCTTTCCGCCCGGCCACCCCGCCACATTGGGCGGGTAAAATAATATCTGTCCAAGTGTACGCTGAAATAGTAACTGTGCCTGGTCGTTCTCCAGCTCCATCGGCAGCAACCGCCTGATGCCGGCAAGCAATTCTACCGGTGATTTTATTTTGGTACCGATATTTTTTTGATCATAGAACCAATCACTGGTAAAAATATCTTCCAATAATTTTTTTATATCATAGTCATTTTGATAAAAGCGGTTGCTCAGCCATTCCACTTTTGCATCATCAACAATGTCATTCACGAGGAATTTATAGAGTTTTTTGGTAATGAACCTGGCAGTTTGCTTTTGCTTCAGCAACAGGTCAATAATATCATCTCCATCGAGATTGCCCGATTTACCTAATACTGTTTTATCACCATCGTCATGTAACATCCTCCTGAATACAAATTCTCCCTGCAGGTTGAAACCCCATCCTGTAAAAGCACGGGCGGCTTCTTTAACATCATTCTCGGTATAATTTCCCCTGCCCATGGTAAATAGTTCCATCACTTCACGGGCAAAGTTCTCATTGGGATGTTGCTTTTTGTTCTGTTGGTTATTGAGGAATTGGAGCATGGAAGCACTTTTACTTACCGCTCTAAGGAGTTCTTTGAAACTTCCCAGGGCATTTTCCCTAATCACCTGCAGTAATTCCTGCTGGTAGTAACTGTTAATGACGCGGCAGGCAAAATGTCCATGCCAGAACAGGCTCATTTTTTCCCTTAACTGGGCTTCGCTATTGATCATTTCATCCAGCCAGCGGATATTAAGGCTTTTTAAATCATCCCGCGATTGTTCCTGTATCTGTTTCTTCTGTTCTTTGGTCAATTCTTTTTTCTGGAGGTCGGCGACATCTTTCATTCCTTTAAGAAAGCCATCAACAAGATTTTGTGCTACCTCAATTTTAGCCGGTGCCTTTGATGATGTTTTCAACAAAAGGTTCCAGAGATCTTTGGTGGAAATGGTATCAAGGTCTGCGGCATTTTCGGCCATGGGGCCAAAAGCCGAGCGCCATAACAAATGCTGGTTTTTTAAACGGTTGGAAACTGCCATAATTAAAAGGTTAACTGGTTGCACAAAAAGATCAGTTGCTATGACTGGTATTTTCCTGCTAAGTTTAATTTAATATTGATTAAACCCCGCAACATTTATACACAAAACGAAAATTTAACCCAATTTTATTAACTTGGCAACGCTAAGACATGCTATGTATATTAAGGCTTTTAAATATTTATCGC
>JAYWAN010000027.1:0-18507 GCA_043782405.1 Chitinophagaceae bacterium | reverse complement strand
GCACCACAGCAAAGGCCATTGCTGCGGCAGCGTTTCATTTCCACCAGTTCTACATCCAGTGCTTCCAACACTCTACGCGGCGCTTCATAAATATTATTTGCACGGCCCAGGTAACAGCTGTCGTGGTAGGTGATCTTTTTTCCATTGAAAGGCCCTCCTTCGGTCATTCTTATTTTTCCTTCATCAATGAGTTGTTGCAGGAAAACAGCATGATGTATCACTTCGTAATTTCCTCCCAGTTCGGGGTATTCATTCTTCAATGTATTAAAACAATGCGGGCAGGCCGTTACAATTTTTTTAATGCCATAGCCATTCAGTACCTGTATATTCTGGTAAGCCATCATTTGGAACATGAATTCATTACCGGCACGCCTGGCAGGATCCCCGGTACACATTTCTTCTTTTCCAAGAATGGCATAGCTGGTACCCACTTTATCCAGTATGGTAACAAATGCTTTCGTAATCTTTTGTGCCCGCTGGTCATAACTACCGGCACAGCCTACCCAAAATAATATTTCGGGGCTTTCGCCTTTAGCCATCATTTCGGCCATTGTTGGTACATGCATGAAACGAATATTTTTACTATGAAGTGGTCATTGAATATTGAACATTGATGATTGAAAATTGAATATTTATTAAAATGATCAATATTCAATGCTCAACTCTTAATGTTCAAATAAAGAGCATCCCGCTTACAAAAGTAACCCAATTTAAATACCTTCGTGCCAACGAAAAAATTTTGAACAGACTATTTCATAAGATCACCAATTGGGAAGCATGGCCCTTCAAACTGATATATGCACCCATTACACCGGTCTGGCTTTGGTACATGATCAGGTCAGGTGCAGTATGGTTTTTTACACCCAGTAATCCAAAACTTACTTTTGGCGGCATGGAAGGAGAGCCCAAGAAAGAAATGTATGACCTGCTGCCACCGGAATTGTATCCCACTACTTTTAATGTATTGCCCAACCAGGATTTTGAGGAGATACTGGCGATGATAAAAGAAAAAGCCATTGAATACCCATTGATCGTTAAACCGGAAGTGGGCGGACAGGGAATTTTATTCAGGAAGATAGATACGGTGGAAGAATTACGAAATTATCATTTGAAGGTGCCGTTTGAATATATTGTACAACGCATGGTGCATTATCCAATGGAGGTAAGCATATTTTATATCCGTCATCCGCAACAAGACAAAGGCGTCATCACAGGTTTTTTACATAAGATACCCCTGCAGGTGATTGGGGATGGAAAACATACGCTTGCGCAATTGGTGGAACAACATCCCAAGGGACAGAAAAGGATTGGTGAATTGCACAGTAAGCATAAAGACAGTTGGAATGAAATATTGCCTGCAGGCAAAAAATACATGCTCAGTTATGCAGCTAACCACAACCGTGGTGCGCATTTCATCGACCTGAAAGAACATATTGATGAAAAACTGGTGAGCATATTTGATACCATCAGCCATGCCATCAATGATTTTTTTTATGGCCGTTATGATATCATGTGTACTAATGTGGAAGACCTGAAAAATGGAAAGAACTTTACCATATTGGAATACAACGGTTGCGGCGCCGAGCCCAATCATTTTTACGATACAGGTTATAAATTAACAGGAGCTTATAAAGAGATCCTGCGGCATTGGAAAGCTTTATACAATATCAGCAGATATAACCGGCAACAGGGAATTAAACCATGGCCGCTGCAGAAGGGACGCAAATTCTTAAGCGATACCAAAAAATTATACAAGGCGATGAAAACGGTGGATGAATCTTTACCATGACATGCACGCTATTAATTTCGTTTATGCCGTACAGGTAGCATTGGTGTTTTTGAAGACAATAAGATGAAAAAATTAGTGAAAATTTTTTTCTGGGGTTTAATCATAAGTTTCCTGGGCTCCTTGCCATTGGGTACGTTGAACGTGGCTGCCATGCAGATAGGTATACAGGAAAGCATTAAGAATGCAATGTATTTTTCTGTCGGGTCCCTGCTGGTGGAAATGGTTTACGTGCGCCTTTCCCTCGTGGGTATTGATTGGGTGCGTAAACAAGACAGGCTGATGAAGATAATGGAATGGATAACGCTTGCCATTATAGTGGCGTTGGCGATAGGTAGTTTTGTTGCCGCTTCAAAGAGCGGGGGCGCTGCAAAGAATGTGATGCTGCAGAATAATATGCACCGCTTTTTACTGGGTATGTTCATGTGTGCCATTAACCCGGTGCAAATTCCTTTTTGGTTTGGGTGGAGCACGGTACTGTTCTCAAAAAAAATACTTGAACCCAACAATACACAATACAATACTTATATTATTGGCATTGGTCTGGGGACATTGTCGGGCAATTGTGTTTTTATTTTTGGCGGCAAATGGATGGTGCAAAGAATTGCCAACAGCCAGCAATATCTCAATTGGGTGATAGGGGGAATATTTGCTTTGACCGCAGTTATACAATTGATAAAAATGATGCGGCACAAGGATGCTATCTCAAAATTTCGAAGCAAAAAAGAAAAATGATATTCAATCCACGATAAATAACCTGCAGCCATTTTTTGTTGAAGAACGGTGTGCTTCGCAACTGTCTCCTACATGGTAACTCATCCCCGCTGATAAGGTAAATTGCCTCCCGTCTTCCAGTTCTGTTTCCATTTCTCCATCCAGGCAAAGGACGACATGCCCTTTTTTACACCAGTGATCAGCAAGATAACCCGCCGTGTATTGCACCATCCTTACCCGTGTATCGCCCATCATGAATACCTGCCAGTATGCCTTACCGCTAATTCCATTATGTTCTTCTTTTATTATACCTGCCCAGTCTTTTGTTTGAAAAGGAAATGGTTGTAAATGCATAAATTCTTTTTAAGTATTATTAAAATTACGGAACTCCATCACCGGTTATAACAAAATATTGCCCAGACTAAAAAAATTAGTAATTTGCCATTCACCTGGTATCCGGTATCATCTCCCAATATGTACGCAATAGTAGATATAGAAACAACAGGCGGTTATGCTGCTGCAAACGGCATCACCGAAATTGCCGTGTATGTACACGATGGTGAAAGAGTGATAAAACATTTTGAAACACTGGTCAACCCCCAACAGATTATACCGAAACATATAACGGCTTTAACAGGCATTGATAACAGCATGGTAGCAGGCGCACCTGCATTTGAAGAGATAGCGGGTACCCTTCACGAAATTTTAGAACGGAATATCTTTATTGCACACAGTGTAAATTTCGATTACTCTTTTATCAGGCACCAGTTGAAAGCTGCGGGGTATGAATTAAGGGCAAAAAAATTATGCACGGTGCGACTGGGAAGAAAAGTCTTCCCCGGATTGCCTTCCTACAGTTTGGGAAATCTTTGCCGCTCATTGAATATTGGTATCGAACACCGCCACAGGGCGGGCGGCGATGCAGCAGCCACGGTAAAACTTTTTGAACACATGCTGGCCAATGGTGCACAAACCCATATTGCCCAGATGCTGAAAAAGACTTCGGCCGAACAATGGCTACCCATCCATTTGGATAAAATTGATATCGACCGTTTGCCCTCACGGCCAGGTGTATACTATTTTCATGATAACAAGGACAAGGTCATCTATGTTGGCAAAGCCATCAATATAAAAAAAAGGGTGAGCAGCCATTTTACGCAGAATGATCCTGACCGGAAAAGGCAAAACCTGTTGCGTAATATTCATAAGATCACTTTCACCGCATGTGCCACAGAACTGGAAGCCCTTGTGCTTGAAAGTACCGAGATAAAACGCCTGTGGCCAAAATATAATTTAAGCCAGAAACAACCGACTCAACGGTTTGCCTTATACGCTTTTGAGGATGGCCGCGGTTACCAGCGGCTGGCTATTGATAAAAAGAAAAAAAATATCCCTGCACTGTATAATTTTAATTTATTAGTGGAAGGGCTCACGATGCTGAAAAAAATAGTGGAACAATTCGGGTTGAACGAAAAATTATGTTTTATTGATAAGACACCGATCAGTGATGCTGATATAAAAGGCATCGGTGCCCCGGTATTGTATAACGCTAAAGTTAAACAGGCAATGGAAGCACTGGACAGGCAATTGCCAAGTTTTGCCGTAATCGATGATGGAATTAAAAAGAACGAACGCCTGTGTTTACTGGTGGAAAGAGGCAGTTTCTGGGGTATGGGCTATTTGCCCGAAACTGCAGCACTTGATTCTATTGCAGTACTGAAATCGTTTTTGGATCCCTATGCCGACAATGATTATATCCGCAACAGTATTTATTCTTTTGCGGCGGCAAATCCTGAAAAGAAAATAAGTTACAACGATAGTCGTGTCGTTACTGCGATAGGGTAATCTGAAAACCTGCTTGTTCAATGAATTTATACAGCAGGGATCCTTCCTGTGGCAGGAATGACAATGGGTCGTATCTTTAATGTTCAATTGGAAACATTGCAAACAGCGCAGTATAATTTAAAAGTTCAAAAGCTCATTGCCATTGTCTCCATTGTATTATTCGTTGTGAAGATAATTGCGTGGTGGCTTACGCATTCTGTTGCCATTTTGACTGATGCATTGGAAAGCATTGTAAATGTAGTGGCAGGATTGATCGGTGTGTACAGCCTTTATATTTCTGCCAAGCCAAAAGATCATGATCATCCTTACGGGCATGGGAAAGTGGAATTTATTTCCGCTGCCATTGAAGGCACACTGATAACTGTTGCCGGTTTTATCATTATTTACGAATCCATCAATAACCTTCTTCATCCGCATAATATACAAAAACTGGATTATGGTATCATCCTGGTGGCCATAACTGCACTGGTGAATTACATTGCCGGTGCGTTGTGTATCAGGACGGGGAAAAAAAATAATTCACTGGCATTGATGGCCAGTGGTAAACATTTGCAATCAGATACCTGGTCAACAGTAGGTATCGTGATCGGCCTGTTACTTATTTTGTTCACGCACATTAACTGGATAGATAGTGCTGTGGCTATGATTTTTGCATTCATCATTATTATCACAGGATATAAGATTGTACGCAGCTCTGTTGCCGGCATAATGGATGAAGCAGATATTGAATTATTAAAGAAAATGGTGGTGATGCTGAACCTGCATCGGAGGGAAAACTGGATCGATCTGCATAACCTGCGGATCATTAAGTATGGAGGCACCATTCATTTGGACTGCCATCTTACCGTTCCCTGGTACCTCAATGTGCACGAAGCGCATAAAGAAATTGATGCACTATCGGGCCTTGTAAAAAAAGAATACGGGGAATCAGTGGAATTATTTGTTCATTCCGATGGCTGTCTGGATTTTTCCTGTTCCATCTGTACAAAAACAGATTGCAGGGTGCGTAAACATCCTTTTGAAAAGAAAGTGGAATGGACGATGGAAAATATTTCGAGCAATCAAAAACATCATTTGTAACTGCGTATTGTTTCCGGCATCAATGTTCAAATATTTTCGCTACTCCAAAAGCTGCAGCTGCGGCAACAGCACCAATAAGGGTAACTTTTAACGCTCCCCATAAAGGATTAACACCTGTTATCTTGCTTTTAAAATAGCCAAAGACAAATAAGCAAACCAATGTTGCAATAACGGATATCTTTAAAGCTTCGGTTGAACTGCTGATAAAAAAATACGGACTCAATGGGATAATGCCGCCTGCAATATAGGAGAGCCCGATGTTCAATGCACTTTTTGTTGCACGCTTTGGATCAGGCTTCTCCAATCCCAGTTCATACTTCATCATAAAATCCACCCAGCGGTCTTTATCCTGTGCAATTTCTTCTGTAGCCTGTTCCTGCAAAGCGGGGCTAAGCCCGATATTGGCAAAGAATTCTTTGGTCTCTTCAATTTCTCTTTGACGCAAATTCTCCACTTCATCATACTCCCTTTTCACCTCGCTTTGGTAATGATCCTGCTCGGTTTTACCGGCAAGGTAACCACCCAGTCCCATCGCAATGCTCCCCGCAGCGATTTCGGCAATACCGGCAATAACAATAATGCTGCTGTTATCTACAGCGCCACTTAAACCCGCTGCCAATGCAAAAGGAACTGTTAAGCCATCGCTCATGCCAATGACGATATCCCTCAACAGGTCGGAGCTTTTTAAATGCGCTTCTTTATGATCGTGGTGTAAATGAGTATCCATTTATGCAGATTGTTTATCGAAGGTAAGATTATGCACAGTAAAAAAAATATGGAATTAGTTTCAGGGGATCGGCGGCGGGCGAACAAATACTTTTAATCTCTTTTAAATTACTGTTATTGCAATTGAAAAATTTCAAATAAAAATTTTCTCTTTTGCTGCTTATTTATAGCGTTTCCAAAACCTCCAGTATCCTTTTCTCTGTTTCTTCATCAGTTAGCTCTTCTGCTATGAATTTTTGACCGATTATCTTTTCATACAACTCAATATAGCGATTGGAAATAGTGCTGATCCATTGATCATCCATTTCAGGAACAGTCTGTCCTTCCTTACCCATAAAATTATTTTGGATGAGCCATTCCCTTACGAATTCCTTGCTTAATTGTTTCTGCCTTTCGCCTTTTTGCTGTCGTTCTTCAAAACCATCGGCATAAAAATAACGGCTGCTATCGGGGGTATGTATTTCATCCATCAGCAAGATATCATCGCCGATCTTGCCAAATTCATACTTGGTATCCACAAGGATCAGCCCTTGTTTGGCTGCAATTTCCTTTCCCCTTTCAAATAAGCCGAGGGCATGATCGCATAGAATATTCCATTCTGCTTCGCTGGCCAGCCCGCGGGCAATAATGTCTTTTGCAGTAATATCCTCATCATGTCCTTCTATCGCTTTGGTGCTGGGTGTGATGATAGGGGTAGGGAAATAATCATTTTCATGCATTCCTTCGGGCATTATCGCACCGCATAATTCCCTGTTTCCGGCAGCATAAGTACGCCAGGCATGCCCTGTAAGGTTGCCCCTTACCACCATTTCAATGCTGAAGGGTTCGCATTTGCGGCCAATGCTTACATTGGGTGCAGGTACGGCCAGCAGCCAGTTTGGACAGATATCCCGGGTTGCATTGAGCATGTATGCAGCAATCTGGGTCAAAACTTGTCCTTTAAATGGAATAGGGCGGGACAGGATGACATCAAAAGCAGAGATCCGGTTACTGGCCAACATCACTAAAAAATTGTTGGAAATTGAATAAACATCTCTTACTTTGCCTTTGTAAAAACCGGTCTGTTGAGGGAATTTAAAAACTGACATAGTGCTAAATTACCATCAACTATATTGAAAACATTAAATTTGTTGCCACAAGATTTCAACACGTGGTTATAAAAAAATTTTCAGTTAAAAATAACAATGCTTATTTTGCTAAATATTTAACAAACCAAAACAACGAGATATGAGAAAAGTTACAAGCTATTTGGTCCTTTTTTTACTGGCTAATGTCTTTACGATTGCGGCTTTTGCACAAAATGTGACCATCAGCGGTAATGTTAGAAACAGTTCTACCAAAGAAGGTGCAGGTGCTGTTTCCGTTACTATTAAGGGAGCCGATAACGGAACCTTTACTGATGATAAAGGAAACTTTAAATTATCGGTTAAAAGTTTACCGGTTACTTTACTGATATCATCGGTGGGGTATGAGTTGCAGGAAGTTACTGTCAGCAAGGCCTCCGACCTGGTACAGGTAGAATTTAAGACAACGAGTGAACTTGGACAGGCCGTGGTTGTATCAGCCAACAGGGTTCCCCAAAGAATACTGGAATCGCCGGTTTCTATCGAAAGGGTAAGTGCGGCGAATATCCGTAATTCACCATCTGCTGATTATTATGGAGTGGTGAGTTCTTTAAAAGGCGTTGATATCACTACGTCTTCGCTTACTTTTAAAACACCTACTACCCGTGGTTTTAACGGAAGTGGTAATACAAGGTTCAACCAATTGGTTGATGGTATGGATAACCAGGCCCCGGGCCTGAATTTTTCTGTAGCTTCAATAATTGGTTTAAGCGAACTGGATGTGGATAACCTGGAGTTATTGTCCGGTGCTTCTTCTGCACTTTACGGACCCGGTGGTATGAATGGTACTTTACTGATGACCAGTAAAAACCCTTTTAAATACCAGGGCTTTTCTTTCCTTGTTAAGGAAGGGATTATGCATACCGACCAACTGAATAATACCGCAAGTTCCCCTTACCATAACTGGAATTTACGCTGGGCCAAGAAAATGTCGGAAAAATTTGCTTTTAAGATCAATGCGGAATTGATACAGGCGAAAGACTGGCAGGGCAATGATTACAGGGATTATAACAGGGCAGCAAACGGTGGCAATGTTAAAGCCGGTACAAGGGTAACAGACCCTAATTACGATGGTATAAATGTTTATGGCGATGAAACAACTGTTGATATCAGGGCTGCTGTACTTAAGGCCATTGGTGCAAGTGCTGCACCATTTCTTAAAAATTTCATTGATACCCTCAATGGTGGAGCACCTATCAATGTTTCCCGTACCGGTTATACCGAGAAAGAAGTAACCAATCCAAATACCATCAATTTCAAACTGGGTGGATCATTACATTATAAAGTATCTAATTATACCGAAGCGATCCTTGCAGCTTACTGGGGTACAGGTAATACTGTTTACACCGGTAGCGAAAGGTATTCCTTGAAAGACTTTAAAATGGGCCAGTACAAACTTGAACTGAATAACCGTTACTGGACACTGAGGGCTTATACCACACAGGAAAATGCCGGTGAATCTTATAATACTACTGTTGCCACCCGTTTATTGAACGAAAGCTGGAAAGGAAGTGGTGGCGCAACCGGTTGGTTCTCTCAATATGCACAGAATTATTTAGGGGTAAGATTAAATGGTTTCAATGACTCTACTGCACATGCGTCTTCAAGATTACTGGCAGACGTTGGCCGTCCTGCAGCAAATACGGCTGCATTCAAAGCCGCTTTTGATTCTATAAGGAAGCGCCCTATTTCACAGGGAGGTGCCCTGTTAGTGGATAAAACTGATCTTTATGACCTGGAAGGAAGTTATAACCTGACACACCTTACCAAAAAATGGGCAGATATTATCGTAGGTGGTAATTACAAGCAATATGTGTTGAATTCTGAAGGAACATTATTCGCTGATTCTACCGGTCATATAAAGATCGCTGAATATGGCGGGTTTGTACAGATTGGCCGCCAGGTATTCGATGCGCTAAGGGTTACAGCATCGGGCAGGTACGATAAGAATGAAAATTTTGATGGCCGGTTCACGCCAAGGGTAACGGCTGTGATCAAAGTGGCAGAGAATAATAATATCCGCCTGTCTTACCAAACCGCTTATCGCTTCCCTTCTAACCAGCAACAATTCATTAACCTTGTTGTAGGAAGTAATGTTCGTTTGATCGGAGGTAATTCTTCTTTCCGCAATTTCTTCAAATTCGCTACCAAGCCACTTTATGATTTTGAAAGTTTAAGGAAAGGCAATATCGTCCCTTATACACCGGTTGATTTTAAACCAGAGTCACTGACTTCATTTGAAGCAGGTTATAAAGGGCTGTTGATGGATGGTAAATTATTGATCGATCTTTATGGCTACTATGGCCAGTTCAGGGATTTCCTTGGCAGGAGTGTGAAAGTGCAATCATTATCAAACTCTGCCATTACATTGGCTGATACAGCAAATGGTTACAGGTTCTCTATTCCTGTAAATGCAAGCGAAAAAATAAAGACTTATGGATTTGGCCTGAGCTTTGACCTTAAATTACCCTGCAATTTCACCATTGGTGCAAATGTGGCTTCGGATATGTTGAAAGATGTTCCTACAAGTTTTGTAGCCAGTTTCAATTCTCCAAAGTATAAGGGGAATTTGTCTATTGGTAACAGCGGTTTTGGTGGCAAGTCAAAGCGTTTAGGCGCCAATGTGACTTACCGGTACCAGGGTGCATTTTTGTACCAGGCCGACTTTGCTACAGGTAACCTGCCTGAAGTTCACACAGTAGATGCACAGATCAGCTATAAATTGCCTTCAACCAAATCAATTATTAAATTAGGTGCTACAAATTTGTTGAATCAATATTATTATAATGCACCCGGCAATTCCAATATTGGCGGACTGTATTACCTGAGCTTTGGGTATAATGTGTATTAATAAAAACGGATCAATAAGTATCACTTAAACAACAACTAAAACTTTGAATATGAAATATATTACCAAAAGAATTAAGGTCAGTTTCCTGCTGGTGTTTTCAGCGATGTTGATTTTGTCTTCTTGTAACAAGGCTCCGGAGCAGATATATGGCCCGGCCTATGTAGCGCCAACCGGCAATACCCTGGGTGTAACCCTGGCCGCTATTGCTAATGATAGTTTGTATTATAAACTTATTGTCAGGGGGGGTGTGTTAGCTACAATAAACAGCCTTCCCAATACGTACACGATGTTTGTACCGGATAACCCGGCTATGCGCAATTTCTGTAACCTAATCTCCGGCGGCGCTACAGTGGGGTTCACAGATGCACAGTACTCTGCATTTATCAATTCCGCAATTTCAGCAACAAATGCAGCTTCAATCGTAAGTTATAATATCTGCCCCCAGGCTATTACTACGGCCAGTATACCCAATACATTTCCTAATTTTCAATACCCAAGTATTTTAAATCCTGCGCCAGCATTAAGCGCTTTGCTCAGGCTAACTACTTTCCCGAGTACACGTAACGGTAATTGGGTAAATAATGTTCCCATCTCTGCAGTTAATACTATAGCTGCCAATGGTGTAATACACACCACATCCGGTGTTGTTGTTCCCCCTTCCCGTTATTTGTGGGACAGGGTGAATACAGATGCCGACCTTACTATTCTTAAGGCGGCGATTACCCGTGCTGATAGTGGTGTATCTGTAAGTGCTCCTACAAGCCTTATAGGAGCTTTACAAAATATTGGCGCCAACCTTACTTTGTTTGCACCAAGCAACCAGGCATTCAAGAATGTGATCAGTGCATTAACATTAGGAGCTATACCAAACAATGCGCCTGATGCAACTTATATTGGCTTCCTTGCCAGCAATAATATCAGCACACAAACTGTAAAGGGAATTGTTGTATATCATATTTTGGGCACCCGTGCTTTTTCAAACAACCTTCCAACCACAGCGACCTCTTACCCAACTTTATTAAATGGGGCCGTACCCACACATCCCGGAGTAAGTTTGAAATGCACATTCACAGGGCTTGTTGTAACATCAGCAACTGTAAAAGGAGTTGTTAATGCAACTGCATCAAATATTGCTATTAATTCGTTTCCTGATCCATTCGGTACCAGTGATCAGCATTTTTTGAACGGTACTTTGCATAAGATCGACCAGGTAATGTTACCACAATAAATATTTTATCGCTTTAATAAAAAAAGGACTTCATCACTGAAGTCCTTTTTTATTGAATAGGGGTCATGACGGTTTAAAACCGTCAGACCCATAAATATTTTTAGACATTAAACCTGAAATGCATCACATCGCCATCCTGCACTAAATATTCTTTTCCTTCAATGCGCAGTTTACCATTTTCGCGGCAGGCGCTTTCAGAACCATAAGTAGTATAATCTTTATAGGCGATCACTTCCGCTTTAATGAAGCCCTTCTCAAAATCAGTATGGATAACACTTGCAGCCTGCGGGGCTTTCCATCCTTTGTGTATCGTCCATGCCCTTACTTCCTGTACACCTGCGGTAAAATAAGTATAGAGATCAAGCAATTGATAAGTGGAACGGATCAAACGGGCAAGGGCCGGCTCGGTCATTTTATATTCTTCCATGAACATGGCCCTGTCATCGGGATTATCAAATTCGGCGATCTGTGCTTCAATGGCATTGGTCATTACGATCACCTGGTTACCCTCTTCCTTCATTGCATCTATCAACTGCTGCGAATACTGGTTACCGGTATGCATACTGGCTTCATCAACATTAGCTACATACAATACTTTCTTGTCGGTAAGCAGGAAGAGGTCTTCGATGGCAGTTTTTTCATCTTTGGTTAAACCTAGGGCGGAAATATTTTTCCCTTTATTCAGTTGTTCCCTGCACCTGGTCAAAACTTCGTACTCAGCTTTTAATTTCGCGTCGCCGGTCTTCAGCATTTTTTCTGTACGGGAGAGCTTCTTTTCCACGCTCTCCATATCCTTTAATTGTAATTCCGTTTCAATGATCTCCTTATCACCAACAGGGTTGATGGGGCCTTCATCCCTTAAGATATTCTCATCCTCAAAACAACGGATCACTTGTATGATGGCATCCACTTCGCGTATGTTGGCCAAAAATTTATTACCCAGGCCTTCCCCTTTACTGGCACCACGTACCAGGCCGGCAATGTCCACAATCTCTATCTGTGTAGGCACGGTCCGGTCGGGATGCACTAATTCGGCCAGTTTATCGATCCTTTCATCAGGTACATCAACGAGGCCAATATTGGGTTCGATGGTGCAAAAACGATAATTGCTTGCCTGTGCCTTGGCGCTGTTGCTAACGGCATTGAATAAAGTTGATTTGCCCACATTTGGTAATCCTACGATGCCTGCTTTTAAAGCCATAAAAAAATAATAAGTGATGAAGTATAAGTTTTGAGCCAATGACCCATTGGCCAAAAATTTGGTCGCAAAGGTAAGATTTGAAACGATATGACGGTTTCGTTATAAAATACTAATTTCAAACATCAAAAGATGATTCAATAACTTTCAACTATTAACTCTTAACTATTCATGGCATTAAGTAGGATATGGTCTGCGTTTATCATCATTGCAATGGTAATGGCCGGTTACAAATGTTTTTTTGTAGACGGGCAGAATGATGTTTTCACACGAATGGTTACCGGGAGTTCGAATGATGTAAACAATTATGTAATTATCGGCAATATCAGGAGTGTACCAGATAGCAGCAAAGAAAATTTCAAAAGCCGTATAGAGAATTTTGCTTTTACAGCTGATTTCAAACCCAAAGACCTGAATACCATAATCACTGATGATGCCAATGCTGATACCGTAAAAAACCTGAAACAAAAATTCCCTCTTGTTAAAGTATACAGTTTTAAGCAGGTAGCCAACCGTTTACAAAAACCTGTTGATGGTATCATTGAGACCTGCAAGTCTGCAGTAAATCTTTGCATCGGCCTCATCGGCATCATGGCATTATTCATGGGATTTATGAGTATAGCAGAAAAAGCAGGCGGTATAAATCTTTTATCGAGGATCATCGGACCTTTCTTTTCAAAGATTTTCCCTGATGTGCCAAAAGGCCACCCGGCAATGGGTCATATGATGATGAATTTTAGTGCTAATCTTTTGGGGCTCGATAATGCAGCTACGCCTTTTGGATTAAAAGCCATCGCCAGTTTACAGGAGATTAACCCGGACAAAACGAGGGCATCTAATGCCCAGATCATGTTCCTGTGCCTGCATGCCTCAGGATTACAATTGATACCGGTAAGTATAATCGCATTAAGGGCAGGAGCAAAAGCTCCCAACCCTACTGATATTTTTGTTCCCTGTATGATCGCCACCTTTATCGCAACAATGGCTGCCATGTTTATTGTTTCCTTCAAACAAAAGATAAATATTTTCCAACCGGTCATTCTTGCCTGGGTAGGGGGACTTTCGGTACTGATATCGGCCTTGGTACTTTATATCACTTCTCTTAATGCAGATCATGTGCAATCCTTTTCAGGCATATTGAGTAATGGGTTGATCTTATTGATCCTGGTGATGATCATATTGGGCGGATTATATAAAAAAATTGACGTGTTTGATGCTTTTATACAGGGGGCCAAAGGAGGATTTGAAACTGCAGTAAGGATCATTCCTTATTTGGTGGGTATGCTGGTTGCTATAAGCCTGTTACGTAATTGCGGTGCTTTTGACGCTTTAATTAACGGTATGAAACAACTTTTTGCCGGGATGGGATTTGATACCAGGTTTGTAGATGGTTTGCCAACAGCTATAATAAAACCTTTTAGCGCCGGTGGTGCACGCGGTATGATGGTAGATAGCATGAAAACCTTTGGAGCCGATTCATTTGCAGGAAGACTGAGTTGTATCCTGCAGGGTAGCAGTGAAACTACATTCTATGTAATAGCCGTCTATTTTGGCTCCATAGCTGTTAAGAATACAAGGTATGCTGTAGGGGCGATGTTACTGGCTGACCTTGCAGGGATCATTTCTTCTATTATTTTATGTTATTTATTCTTTGGGTAAACTCAAAATAAAAAGCTGCCTCTTTTTTAGAGAGACAGCTTACCTTGTATAATGAATTATTTTACTGGTTAAAGAAAAGGCTGAGCGCTCTTGCTTTTGTACCGGTAGTAACCGTGGAATTGCCCTTATAAACCAGGGTATATGCCCTTTCTCTTGCTAATACCGCTCCATTAATGCGGGTTAATTCCGTTAGTGTACCGGCCCTCCTTAATATCAGGGTGTCCAGGGCAAGTGAATATGGCTGTGTTGAAAATGGAGTCGTGGTACCCGGACTGACATTGCTGAAGATATTTGCAGCAAGCCTGTTGGAATAAATATCAATATTCCCTCCCAGGTCATTAAAAATAGTATGAACAAGTCTGATAGTATAGTGCAGGGTATCTGTTCTTGCAAAGTTGTCTGACAGGAACATTTGTTTGGATTCACTAACTGATGTCATTGAATCGGTAATAAATAAGGAATAGTATTTACCAGCTACCAGGTTTTTGGAATAGGCAAACAGCGTTACAGAATCGGGAGTGGTTACACCATTTACAGTCATCCGGATGGTTTGATTACCTGATGGTACGGCAGCATATAAATTTGTTGCGCCTGGGAAAATAGAGTTAAAAGTTAAAAAAGCTCCGTTTATTTTTTTCTCGTTCACGTAAATATTAAAACTGTCTCTTCCGTTCACAATAGATCTGAAATTGGGAGAATACTGGCCAAACTTAATGAATGCGTATCCATCCGTAGGTGTTGCCAGTGCGATATTTTCAGTTTTCTTGCTACACGACCATATCAAACCAATGGTGCAGGTAAATAGTATTAAGCTGGTGATATATTTTTTCATCATACTGTTTTTTATAGATAAATTATTTTTGAGAAAACCACATTTCATAAGTGTTGTAATCAGTATTTAAAGCACCGATCCTTGTTAATTCAGGAATATTATAAAGATATTCTGAATTGAACCTTGGCCTGCACCTGTTCACCCATTTTCCATTGTTGGTAGTGATTAAATTTACACCTGTTGGAGGAGTAAACTGGGCATACACTTGTTGCCCTGTCAAGGGATCTAAGTCGGTATAATGGTACTTCCGCAGATCTGTCCAGGTTTCCTGCACCCCCCATCCATACAATGCGATATATTTTTGGAGCATGATATGTTTTAAAGTTAAGCCAGCAGCATTAGGAACAACAGTGGGATCAGAAAGATAGGCAAGTTTTGATGCAGGAGTGATCTGGTTACTAACCCTAACATTTTGAGGATAGGTAGTTGTAATCATATCAAAATTCAGGCTGATACCATTAATATAAGCTGCAAGGGCAGCTGGTCGGTCACCTTTTAATAAAGCTGCTTCGGCCAGAATAAACTGCATTTCGGAAGCTGTCATCATCGGCCAGGGGCTGGTATTCTGATATAAATACCGGCTGCTGTCAATCGTTGGAGGTGAAGTTGAAGTAGAGGTTGTATTGCCCCAGAAGTTTTGTGGATAGTCTCCTGCAGATAATCCTGATGTGCCTAACCAGGGTACAAAACCTTTAAAAGTACCGTTGACATTTTCACGAAGCATATACCATCTCCGGGGATCATTAACACCAAAAAAAGCATCTGTGTTTCTTCCCGACATCAGGTCGGCAATATATCCTCCCTGCCTGATGGCGCCGATATTTGCACGGAATGGTCCGAAATAATTATTAACAGCAGAAGTAAGACCACCTGCTACTTTCACCGCTGCATTTTCGGTATTGGATGACATAGAAAGGGTAGCATATTTTATAGCAGAATCGGCATAACCATTCGTGGTATAGATCGTTTTGTTGCTTAAATCCTGATAAGAACGGGCTAAAAGTCCGTAGACGAATTTCTTCCATTTGTTTACATCTCCATTATAAAAATAGGCATCCCCAATGGCAAGATTTGAAGCGCTTACATTGCCATCAGTACGGTTCAGGTAATTTAAAGAACGGAAACAAATAGCCCTACAGCTATCGTAAAATTCGGGTTGGGTATTATAATGAAACTGTGAAAGGTTGGTATTAAATGCTTCTTTTAAAATTGCATCTCCATAAATATTTGTCAATTCCAGCCAGCCCCATGCCCTGATGGCCAAGGCAACTCCAACATAGTCCCATTTTTGCTGTTCGGCACCCCATTCCACGATCCTGTTCAAATTCTGGCCCTGTCCATAATAAACCGCTGCCCAAAGTCCTCCGGTGGCATCAGCATTGATAGTACCACCCATCTGGCCGTAATTTTCACCATTGGTCTGTGTACCCCAGTATTGAATATAGCGGCCCAGTAAAATACCATCAGCCTGAACCCCATAACCCGTACCTGCAGAAGAAAAGAAAGCAGTAAAACTTCCTATCACACCTGATAATATAGACTCAATGGGTTGAACAACGGCAGCATTGGGATTGAGATAAGCATCATCAATCTTTTTTGTGCAGGATAAAGTACTGAGTAAACTGAAAAGCACTACAGCCATCAGTAATTTTGAAATTTTATTTTGCATAAAAACAGTTTTAATTTTTATTCATTTAGTATTAAAAATTGGCACGCAATCCAAAACTGAAACTTAAAGGAGTGGGGGCACTACCCAAGTCAATGCCATATCCTCCAACACCTACAGAACCGGGGTTATTGGAATTTACTGCAGGATCTGCACCGCGGTAATTGGTGATTAATACAAGGTCATTTCCGGTAAGGAAAATACTTGCTCCTTTTAAACTTTTAATATGGCCGATAAGTTTTTTAGGTAATTTATAATTTAAGGTTACATCTCTTAACCTTAGCCAATTAACATTTTTTTCGATAAATTCCTCATCAGGTAAAGAAGTATAATAGGTACTTAAAAAATTAGGGTTAACCACAATGGTATTAATGGTAGGTGTGCTTGAATTCTGTAGACCGTCATTTAAAACACCATTAACGATCAGCGGAGTTGAACGGTCTTTTGTTCTAGGGCTTTTACCCAGGCCAACAAGTACCTGTTCAGTTCCGTTATAAATATCCCCACCAACTTTCAGGTCCCATAAAATACTTAAACTCCAGTTTTTGTACCTGAAACTGTTGGTAGTCCCCAATGTAATATCGGGTGTCCTGTCTGCTATCAGGGCATTACCACCGGTAACCAGCGGAATACCATTTGTTGCGGAAATAAGGATCTGGCCTGCATTATTACGGGTATATTTAGAACCTGTTAAAGTTCCTGTAGGGTTACCTCTTACCAATCCGCCTCTTACATTGGATACATAGGTATCTGAATTATAAAAATCATTAAAAGGGCCGATGGATTCAGGTAGTGTTAGTACTTTGCTCCACATATGGTTGAGGTTGAACACAACATTCCAGTTAAAATCCTTTTTCTTGATTGGATTAAGGCTAAGTGTTATTTCAACTCCTTCATTACGCAATGAAGCAGCATTGGTGGTATTTAATATGAATCCGGTTGCATAACTAGCACGGTAACCTCGTGCTATCTGGTCGGTACATAGTGTATTGTAATAAGATGCATCAATAGTGATTCTATTCTTTAAAAATCTCAACTCAGTACCGATCTCATAAGTCTGTTGCTTTTCCCTTCTTAATTGTGGATTGTTATTAGTAAATCCATAAGTAAAACCGGGAATGACTGAACTGTTTTGATTATTCACAAAAACCGATTGGTTGGAATAAGGGTCATTTAACCTTGCCGTGCTGGCCAATGAAGCCCGGAACTTTGCATAATCAAGGAAATTCGTTTTCTTAAGAGAAGGGAAGATGTCTGTGAGGATCAAACTTAAACTGGCACCGGGATAACTAAAACTCCTGCTTGCTTTGGGCAGCGGAGATGCAATTTCAAAGCGATGAGAATAAGTAAAGAAAGCCATATTCTTAAAACCAATGGAAACTTCACCAAAATAAGCAACCTCTCTTAAGATATTTAGGTTTGGTAATCCAAAAACATTTCTAAGCAAACGGGTTCTGGAAGCAGGAGCTGTTTGACTACTGTCCCATGGATTGAATCCAGTAACAATATTTCCGGCCTTATATAAAATACCTGAACGTACTGAATCAACAACGCGATTACCTAAAACACTATACTGGTCAGTTTCAAAATCCTGCCACATGGTTCCTCCCATCAAACTTGCTGTAAATGCTCCAAATTTTCTCTTTGCAGTTGCTGTGATCGTGTGATTATATCCTTTATAAGTTCTGTAATAATTATCCAATGAACCTAAAGTGGCTGCGGTTAAAATGAAGGACTGCGGGTGTTGAAAAAGGAATCCTTTTGTTTTATAAGTATCATATCCAAACCTTCCTGCTAT
>JAYWAN010000026.1:0-2665 GCA_043782405.1 Chitinophagaceae bacterium | reverse complement strand
ATTACCAACGAAGCGTAAAAACCATTTTACAGGTAAGTGGTAAGCTAACCGATGTCTGTACACAACCCACCAGCCTGCCGTTGGATATTGTACCCGCAGAAAATCCCTATTCGATACCCAATCCCCCTTCAAACAGGAAACGGGTAATGGTAAAATTCAGAGTGATTTTTAAAGGAGAAGGGCTGGCCAATGCATTGGTAAAAGCCCGGTACCATACGCCCGGCAAGGGTCCAGGGATAGACAGTGTACGCAGTAATAAAAATGGTTGGGTAAGCCTCGAAAGGCATCCAGGCCCTTATATGGTAAGCTGTGTATATATGGAAAGACAACCCATAGGCAAGGAAGCCGACTGGCAGAGTTACTGGGGTAGCCTGAATTTTGAATACTCGCAATTTTTTACCAGGAACAGCGGAAGATAAAGCCCCCTCCAAAAAAACTCCAAACTTTAAACCTCAAACGTTAAACCCTACCCTCTTTTAACCTATTTTTGCCGCAAATTTCAAAATAACTGAAACCTATATCATGGCAGTATTAGTGAATAAAAACTCGAAAATTATCGTACAGGGTTTTACCGGTACAGAAGGTACTTTTCATGCAACACAAATGATCGAATACGGAACCAATGTAGTAGGCGGTGTGACCCCTAATAAAGGCGGTACTACCCATCTTGACAAACCCGTGTTCAATACTGTAGCCGATGCTGTTGCCAAAACAGGCGCAAATGTGAGTATCATTTTCGTACCGCCGGCATTTGCAGCCGATGCAATCATGGAAGCTGCTGATGCAGGTATTGCTTTGGTGGTTTGTATCACAGAAGGCATTCCGGTACAGGACATGGTAAAAGTGAAGAATTATTTACTGGGCAGGAATACAAGACTGATCGGACCAAATTGTCCGGGTGTGATCACTGCAGGCGAAGCCAAAGTAGGTATCATGCCGGGCTTTATTTTTAAACCTGGACGTATCGGTATTGTTTCAAAAAGCGGTACGTTGACCTATGAAGCTGCAGACCAGGTGGTAAAAGCAGGATTGGGCATCAGTACAGCTATTGGTATTGGTGGCGACCCTATTATAGGAACGAATACGAAAGAAGCAGTAGAACTACTGATGAATGACCCCGAAACAGACGGTATTATTATGATAGGCGAGATCGGCGGAAGCATGGAAGCAGATGCCGCACGTTGGATCAAAGAAAATAAAACAAAACCGGTAGTAGGTTTTATTGCCGGACAAACTGCCCCTCCCGGCCGCCGTATGGGCCACGCAGGTGCGATCATTGGCGGTGCCGACGATACGGCTGCAGCTAAAATGAAAATCATGACTGAATGTGGTATTGAAGTGGTGGCCAGTCCTGCTGATATCGGTATTAAAATGGCAGCTATCCTTAAGAAATAGGCATCGTATTTGTATACATAGATCCCGACCGGTATTACGGTCGGGATTTTTTATTGGGTTGAACCCTCAAAAAATTTTCAAGCAAAGACGCAAAGAAATAAAGACGCCAAGGTATTCTTTGCGCCTTTGCCCCTTATTTGTTTTGCGTTAAACAGAAGAAACGATGTGTAATATTTTGTTAATCGGCACTAACTTGTGTGAATTAACCGGCAAGTTTGCATCCTAATGGTAAGAAAGAATTGAAAAACAGCTACATGGCTTTACGAAAATTATACAGTATATTTTTTTTTGCAGCGATTGCTCTTACAGCAAAGACACAATCTGTTGATACGGCATTTAAGAAAGACTGGATCGGCATAGATACGATCATTGTTGTACAAGATTTGACCCGGACCGCATTAGATAAGGTCAATATCATCTATCAGAAAGCCAAACAGCAACAGTTGCAGGGGCAGGTCATAAAATCTTTATTATATCAATACAATCTGCAGGAAAGGATTACAACACAAGACCCAAACCCTGTATTAAAAAATATTGAGAAAGAGCTTACAGAGAGCAAGGACGAAGTACAGAAAGCCATCCTGCATTCGCTGCTCGCCAAATTATACAAACAATACTTTGACAACCACCGCTGGAATTTGTATAGCCGGAAAAAGACATCAGGCATTACTAAAGAAGATATTACCACATGGGGTATTGATGATTTTACGGCAACGATTACAAAACATTACCTGCTTTCATTGGCAAAACCTGAACTACTGAAACAAAAAAAAACAGATCGATATAATGCTGTTATTGTAAAAGGAAATGTAGCGGGAGAATCCACCATATTCGATCTTCTGGCACATGAAGCGCTAAACTATTTTAAAACAGGAGAAGCATCTATTACAAAGGCTGCAGACATGTTTATGCTGACAAATCCATCTGCATTAGGAAATACAGAAGCCTTTATTCATTCAGAACTTTCAGTAAAGGACAGCAGTGCTCACTTATGGATCTCTTTGCAGATATTCCGGCAATTATTATCAGCTCATTTACAAGATCCGGATAAAAATATTTTCATAGAGAACAACCTCGAAAGGATCGAGTGGGTGTATAGAAATTCGAATTTTATTAATAAAGAAATTCTTTATAAAAAAGCACTGGAAGAGATTACTGAATCAAATGCAAATTTCTCTGCTGCTGCACAAGCATGGTATCTGTTGGCAAAAATTGAGTTTGACAAAGCAGTGGGATTTAACCCATTTGCTGATACCACGCAGCGGTACGG
>JAYWAN010000025.1:0-2666 GCA_043782405.1 Chitinophagaceae bacterium | reverse complement strand
ATATCATAAATTTTTGGTTTTTTATTACCCGTCCTGTTCTTATGCACATTGGTAAAGTTGATCGTTTTGGTACTTGTAAAATCAACTGCTGCATTATTGATAGAATCCCTCCTGGCCGCAGATGTGGCTGAATTTAATTTGTCCTTCAATTTTATATCAAGGTCAAATGGGTCGTACTGCGGTTTGCTGGCAGTTTGGGAATAGCTTGCAAAAAACGGGATTGAAATGGCTGCCTGTTTGGGCAATAATTTACCAAGCTCCAGATTTGCACCAAGGTCAAACTGGAGGTAATTATCCCTGAAACGGTCATTTACCCTTTGTTCCAAGGTTCCAAAACCGGTAGTGTGCGTTGATACAGAACCGGTGATAGTGCCGAGATCGGCGAGGGTTATATCCACTCTTGCCATGGCAGCATACGCACCCTGTTCGTTAATAGAAGTCATCCGCAATTCATTTACCCACATTTCGCCGCAGGCACTTGGGTTGTCTGCATTTTCTACCGCAATCAGTACACCTCTTATTTCACCCAGGTTAGGGTCGCCCATGATGGAATATGTTTGCCCGTTTGACTGGAGTTTTCTATAAGGAGTGGTAAGCGAAGCGCCGGTGGAATTTCGTTCTGCTTTTATTTTAGGCAATACGGTAAGGTCAAGATCAAGCCCATTGATGGCTTTCCACAATGTATCGTTGTAGGCATCACTGTTAGGATTAAGGGAAGCTGCAGTGAGTGGTGTTAAATACAAAGGTATCTTAACCTCGTAATAATTATTTCCAAAATCAGTTCCTATCCTAATCACTGCATTCAAATCCTTGTCTTTGATACTGGTGGGTGTTTTTACAAAATTTTCTGCATGGATAAACATAGAAAGTTTACCAAACTGACGAAGATCCCTGTTGGCAAATATTTGTTCCACACCTCTTGCATCCCCTTTGCCAAGGTTGCAAAACTGCAGTGACATACTTTGTTCATTCTGCAGCAGGTTTACACCATTGTTGCTTTGTACCTGCTGGCGCTGTATTTCTCTTGGTGTGCGGTAAGGCAATGGCGAACGTTTATCATTCTCTTCAATATTTACCCCGTTTACATTTAGAGATGCATCCGTTGTATTGGGGGCATATGTGCCGGTTCCATCAATTTTAAAAGGATAGCGCCGCCAGATATTCCTGGTAAGTTCCAGTTTAGCAAAACGCATTACCACGGTACTGTCAAAATCTGTAAGGAACATCCGGATAAAACGGATAGATTTAAAATCCGGGATGTTTCCAACCCTTTTATTAAAAGAGCCAATAGGTATTCGGAACTGGTACCATGTTTCGCTACGTGTGGTACCATCCGGAAGTCCGGTTATCGGCACCTCTTTTCTGTCAACAATAAAATTGGCACCTATACCCATCAAAGGATTGGAGGGTGGTTTAATATCCACGATGTACTGAAAATATTCTTCCGTTTCGTTCATGGTATTGTCTCTGTTAAGGTCTTCACCATCGGGATACAGGGTGGCTGCAGACGAAAATGCAGAAGTACCATCGCTTATGCTTGAATTGCCCTGGGGGCCGTTAAAGTTTTTATACCTTTTTACTATGCCGTCTGATGCAGAAAAAGAAGGATCCCTGTACCATAAATAATTATCCTGCGATGGATCGGCCTGGGCATTTTGAAAAGCTGCAGGGCTTACCTCACTTTGCAATTGGGCCAGGTATGGCGCCCTTTGCACCCTTTCAGAATCATCATCCAACCCATCAAATCCCACATCCTGGTACTTTCTGTCTGCCGGATCATTACTGAATGCATTCGCCACCTGAATAGGATTGAGCGGAACCTTGCCCCAAACTGATTTTTGAACAGGTACCGGTGAAGTGGGTGTGGGCAAACCATTTTCATAAAAACGCCTTCCATCTTTTAAAATATCTTCAGAAATATTTCCCAGGTTAAAGTATAATTTACCACCCGTGGAATTGGCTGCATTCGGCCTGGATGGCGTATTCACATAAGGATCCTGCATCCAGAATTCAATAAACTCAATATTGGCGGTTTCAAAATCTGTCTGATCTATATTACGCATCAGACCGCCCCACTTTTCTTTTGGCTGACGCAGCCTGTTATTGTTATCAATATTTAATGTGCTGCTTTCAAAATTATAAGGCCCTTTTTCGGTTGGATAATAGGCAAGATCAAAAGTGATCAACTGATTTTGCCCAAAATCAGTAGTTCTTTGTGGGAATATTTCACTTTGTTTTACGAGCCTTGTACGTGGGTCGCTCAGTTCGACCCTGTTGTCGCCCAATGGGTTGTTTGCACCTTTAAATTGCTGCAACGCAGGTTCTATTTGGTACCAGGCCAATTTGGCTCTTTTTTTTCCATAAGCTAAACTGTTGCTTGAATCTGCTTCCGGGAAAAGAAGCGTATTTCCATCCGGGGCCGTTGCACCTTTTGGCGTGGAAGCCAATGCCCAGCTGATTGCAGGAAAGCGTAAATCAATACCCGATTTGCTTCCTTCAAAGTCATCAATATAAACTGTACCTCCGGAGCCTTTTCCTATTTGCGGTGCATGGCCCGGGGAAAGATAGGCGCCTTCTGCATACACATTGATTGATGAAGGTACAGTAGTAGAATAAAAAGGAAGTTTATCCAGCAGTTTGGTAAGCCTTGGCATTTCCTTGCGGTA
>JAYWAN010000024.1:0-2677 GCA_043782405.1 Chitinophagaceae bacterium | reverse complement strand
ATTGCGGTCACGGAAAATGAAGGCAATGCAAGATTGAGTTGCGCTTTTCCAAAAACACATATCGTTGTGGCAGGCATTGAAAAGATGATCCCCTCATTAACTGACCTTGGTTTGTTTTGGCCCCTGCTTTCTACTTTCGGCACAGGACAAAAAATCACAGTGTACAATACCATCATTACAGGGCCCAGGCAGGAAAATGAAACAGATGGCCCTGAAGAAATGTATGTGATATTATTAGATAACGGCAGAACAAATATTTTACAAAATCCCAAACAAAGAGAAAGTTTGTACTGCATCCGCTGTGGTGCCTGCTTAAATGCCTGCCCGGTGTATAAGAATATCGGCGGCCATGCTTATGGTGCAACTTACAGCGGCCCTATTGGAAGCGTCATTACGCCTCATTTGCAGGGGATGAACGATTTTAAACACCTCAGTTATGCCTCCTCCCTTTGTGGCAATTGTACCGAAGTATGTGCAGTAAAGATAAACCTGCATGAATTGTTACTGGAGAACCGCCATGAATCCGTTGAGGAAGGCCTTGCCTCCTTCAGCGAGCGCATGGCCTGGAAGGTCTGGAAGATCGCCAGTTTAAAAAGAGGAATGATGAACATGGGCAGTGGTAAATTAAAAAATAAAGTGGTAAATGGTTTATTCAAAGGGTGGAAAACGCACCGGGCTGAACTGGATTTTAGCCAGAAAACATTTAACCAGATGTGGAAGGAACGCTATAAGAATTAGAAGATTAAGAATTAAAAATTAATAACTTGGTCCTGCTATGGCGGGACTTATTTATTTTGTGACAGAATGGTATTGATATATGCACATATTACATCACCACGCTTGCAGTACATCTGTTCTTTTGTTTTTAAAGAATTGATGGGGGTTGATTTTGCTATAACAATAGATTCGGAGGAGTTTAATAATTATGGTGGCGCAAAGATCAATTACAGCGATACCGACTTTCAAAACCAGGATACCGTGCAGGCGGGTTCGGCTATCAAAATTCAAAATCATTCTTTATTGTTTGAAGAGATCATCAATCCCCAGCACATTGAATGCTTTGAATGGAACAACACAAAGGCTTTCTTTAAAACCGGGTCTTCGGATTTTCGTTTTGATATTTTCGCAGCTTCTTTTTATTTACTCAGCCGTTACGAAGAGTACCTGCCACATGAAAAAGACAGCTACGGCCGGTACGCACATCAAAATTCTTTGGCATTCAAAGAGGGGTTTTTAATTTTTCCTTTGATAAATATATGGGTGAACGGGCTTGCATTGGTTCTTGAACAGAATTTTCCTGCATTCAAAACTAAAACTTCAATATTCAAATTTATTCCCACTTATGATATTGACATGGCGTTCTCTTACAAACACAAAGGTTTGCCGAGAAATATCGGAGGTTTTTTGAGATCGCCATCAGCAAAAAGAATAAGTGTTTTGCTCGGCTCAGGGAAAGACCCGTTTGATTCCTATGATTGGCTGGACGAATTGCACCGGCAAACTAATGCACAACCGATTTATTTTTTTTTAGTGGCAGAAAAGAACAGCGCATACGATAAAAATATTCTGCCCCATAAAGATGCCATGTGGAAGCTTGTAAAACGACATGCCACAAAATATACTATAGGACTGCATCCCTCCTGGCAAAGCGGAGACAATCCCGTATTATTAAAAAAAGAGAAAGAACTATTGGAAGCGATGGCTCACTCAAGCCATGCTGGTCAAACCCTTCAGCCACATGCAGACAAGTCCCGGCAGCATTATATCCGCTTCAATCTGCCACAGGGATACCAGCGCCTCATTGATGCCGGTATTAAAGATGATTATTCGATGGGGTATGGCAGTACCAATGGTTTCAGGGCTTCGGTCGCGTCTTCCTTTTATTGGTACAACCTGGAAAAAGAAGAGCAAACCAACCTGAGAATTCATCCCTTCTGTTTCATGGAAGCCAATTCTTTTTATGAACAAAAATATTCAGCGCCGGAAGCCTTTGATGAGATGATGCATTATTATTCGCAGTGCAAAGCGGCAGGTGGCATTTTAATTACCATTTGGCATAATAATTTTTTGGGTACAGGTAAAATGTTTGAAGGGTGGAGGGAAATTTACAAAGGTTTTATTGCTCAGGTTCAGCAATAATTTTTACGCGGCTGCGCTTGATGCTGTAATTTACCAGGAACACGCCCGAAAGGGTTACAATGGCTCCCCATAAAATATTCATTGTTAATTTTTCATTCAATACAATGGCAGCTGTTACCATGGCCACAAGCGGATTAATATAGGCATACAGGGACGAGACCGCTGCCGGCAATTTCTTCATGGAATAAATAAAAGCTATGAATGCCAGCAGGGAGCCGGCCAATACAAGGTAAATGATCACTTCCCAGGCAGTTGCAGAGATATTTTGTAAAGCAATGGTGGGTTGGGTGCTTTCAGCAACAATACATAATACAAAAGCGCTGATCAGCATTTGCCAGCCCGTTGCGTAATAAGGGTTTAGTTTTATTTTATTTCGTGCAATGATGATGGTGCCCATACTCCATGATAACATGGCAATTACGGACAGGCCTACCCCAAATAAGAAACCCTTGGGTTGGTGATGAAACGCATTTTCATAAAAAACGATCCCGATGCCGGTTATCCCGAGTAATAAACCGATAAACGTGAGGATGGTCAG
>JAYWAN010000023.1:0-7095 GCA_043782405.1 Chitinophagaceae bacterium | reverse complement strand
CATGTTTGAAATGCTGGGCAACTGGAGTTTTGGTGATCCTGCCCGCCTGCCTACCGGACAGGCAGGTCCGGCAGGCGGGTATTTTAAAAAAGAAGCTATTGCCTGGAGCTGGGAATTGCTGACCGATGTTTATAAGATTCCAAAAGATCGTTTATACGTTTCCGTTTTTGAAGGAGATGCAAAAGAGAATTTACCGAAAGATGAGGAAGCATGGGAAGAATGGAAAAAATTGGTTGCAGAAGAAAGGATCTTATTGGGTAATAAAAAAGACAATTTCTGGGAGATGGGCGATACCGGGCCTTGCGGGCCTTGCACCGAAATACATGTTGACTGCAGGACCGATGAAGAAAGAAAAGCAGTAGAAGGAAGCACATTGGTAAATAATGATCACCCGCAGGTGATAGAGATATGGAACAATGTATTCATCCAGTTCAACAGAAAAAAAGATGGCAGCCTTGAGCCGCTTCCCAATAAACATGTTGATACCGGTATGGGTTTCGAAAGGCTGACAAGGGTATTGCAACTAAAACAAAGTAATTACGATACGGATATTTTCACCGGTACCATTGCTGCTACAGAAAAGATCACCGGTAAAAAATATGTTGCCGGCGATGATAAGAAAAGTGTAGCCTTCAGGGTTATTGCAGATCATATTAGGGCAATCAGTTTTACTATTGCAGACGGGCAGCTGCCAGCAAATACAGGCGCAGGTTATGTTATACGCCGCATTCTAAGAAGGGCGGTCCGGTATTATTATTCTTATTTGGATTATAAGCAGCCGCTATTGCACCAACTGTTGCCGGTTATTGCAAAACAATTTGAAATGGTCTTTCCTGAACTGGATGCGCAACTGGACTTTGTAGGTAAAGTAGTGAAAGAAGAGGAGGATGCGTTTTTAAGAACCGTAGATAAAGGTTTATCGATGCTGAATGAAGCATCACAGGATATCTCGGGTGAAGAAGCTTTTAAACTGTACGATACTTTTGGATTTCCGCTTGACCTCACAAAATTAGTTGCCGCAGAGAAAGGATTAAATGTTGATGAGAAAGGTTTTGAAAAAGAAATGCAACTCCAAAAGAACCGTAGCCGTTCTGCCGCAGTACTGGAAACAGAAGACTGGATAATCCTTAACGACATGCCCTCATCAAAATTTGTTGGGTATGATACACTGGAAGCAAAAGCAAGAGTGGTGAAGTACAGAAAAGTGAGTGGCAAAGGAAAAGAATTGTACCAGGTTGTTTTAGACATCACTCCTTTTTATGCCGAAAGCGGCGGACAGCTTGGCGATAACGGACAATTCAACATTCACGGTTCAACATTCAACATTATTGATACCAAAAAAGAGAACGACCTCATCATCCATTTTGCTGAAACCATCCCGGCTGACTTAAGCGGGGAACTAACTGCAACAGTTAACGCAGCGAGAAGAAAACACATCACTGTTCATCACAGCGTAACCCATTTGATGCATTCGGCCTTACGCAATGTATTGGGTAAACACGTTGCACAAAAAGGAAGTTTGGTGAATGAAGAGCACCTCCGTTTCGACTTCAGTCATTTTGCCAAAATGAGTGATGACGAAATCGCTGCTGTAGAAAAAATAGTAAATGAAAAAATAAGGGATAATATTCCTGTTGTAATAAAGTCAATGCACAAGGATGAAGCGATTGCCTTGGGCGCTATGGCTTTGTTTGGAGAAAAATATGGTGATATTGTACGTGTGGTGATAATGGACCCGGCTTATTCAATTGAACTTTGTGGAGGAACGCATGTAGGCAGTACAGGTGAGTTGGGTTTGTTTAAAATTAAAATGGAAACTGCGGTTGCCGCCGGTGTACGCCGCGTGGAAGCTGTTTGTGGAAAAGCAGCAGAGGATTTTATCAATGCTGCATTCGTGGAAATCAATGCTATTCGTGGCCAATTAAAAAATCCCGCAGACATCAATAAGTCCATTGAAAGTTTATTGGCAGAGAACATTTCATTAAATAAAAGGATCGAAGGCCTTGAAGCAAGGCAGCTCGTGGGTATACGAAATGGTCTGTTACAAAAAGATGAGATCATCAATAATGTAAGTTTTATCGGCGGTATCATTGAAGTAAACAACCCTGATGCACTGAAAAAATTATGTTTCGATATCAAACACCATGTACACGATCATCTTGCTGTACTTTGTTGCAATATTGATGGTAAGGCACACGTGGCTATCAGCATTTCAGATACGGTTGTTGCTGCAAAAAACCTGGATGCCGGTAAAATAATCAAAGAACATGTATCGCCATTGATAAAAGGTGGCGGAGGCGGGCAAAAGAACCTCGCTACTGCGGGCGGGCAAAATGTAAGCAACTTAAAAGAGGTGATTGAAAAAGTACGGTCATTATTATAAGTTTTTTTAATTACACGAAATGAAATACGCCAGCCCCAATTCGTGCAATACTATCATAAGCCCATATGCACATCGTTTTCGAAACTCCCCGCCTTATCCTTCGCCGCTTCACTGAAGATGATGCTGCATTACTGCTGTACCTGAACCGCGATCCGGAAGTGATAAAATATGTACATGAACTCCCCCTGGAAACAGAAGAGCAGGCATTGAATATTATCAGGGATATCATTCTTCCACAATATGAGAACAACCTTGGCCGCTGGGCGATACATATAAAAGAGAACATGGAATTCATCGGCTGGTGTGGTTTAAAATTTCTTCCCAAAAATGATGAGACCGACCTGGGTTATCGCCTGGTAAAAAAAGAATGGGGAAAGGGATTTGCCACCGAAGCTGCGCAACATACCCTTGAATACGGGTTTGATCAATTAAACCTTCAACTCATCACCGGTAAAGCCCACAAAGAAAATATGGCCTCGCTAAATATATTGGAAAAGCTGGGTATGCAATTCATCCGGGAAGAGATGGAGGATAGTTGTCCGATAAAGGTCTATACCATGTCCAATCCAAAGCGAAGCATATAATAATACCAAAACCACCAATTGTAACTAAGGTCGACCACCTTTAAAAGGTGGTCGACCTTACTGATTCCTGTTGCAAATTTGTTAAAGAAAAAAATAATGTGCGAAAGATTTCGTAATTCAGGAAATATTCCTATTTTTGACTTACTAAATATTTCGTACATAAAATTTATATTATGAAGAAGATCGTATTTATTGCATCGCTCTTATGTTGTTTCAGCCTCTCCCATTCTGCATTTGCACAGGAAGATGTAGATAAAAAAGTGAAGGAAAAAGATGAAAAGAGAAAAGAGATCGAAGGAAAATTAAAAGAGATGGATGAAAAAAAACAATCTCAGGAGATCATCATCCGTAAGAAGGGAGATAAGAACGCTAAGATCAGCGTTGAGATTAATGGTGATAAGATAACCATTAATGGCAAGCCTTTAGCCGATTTTAAAGATGATAATATCACTATCAATAAAAGAAAGATCACGGTTTGGGATAGGAACGGAACAAAGGCACTTGAACTGGACCGTGGAGGATTTTTAAATAATTTCAATGGTTTTGATGGCATGAATGGCTGGTCCGTGGGGGGTGATGAAAAGCCTTATGCTTTTTTGGGCGTAACTACAGATGAGTCGGAAGAAGGTGCAAAGATCACGCAGGTAACAAAAGAAAGTGCTGCAGAAAAAGCCGATCTAAAAAAAGGTGATATCATAACCAGGATCAATGATAAAAAAGTTGGTGGGTCTGATGTACTTTCTGATGTGGTGAGATCATTCAAACCCAAAGAAGAAGTCACCATTTATTATAATAGAGATGGTAAGGAAAATTCTTCCAAAGTGACTTTGGGAGAAAAAAAAGAATCCAACTCCATGTCTTATTCATTCAGCGGCCCGGAGTATACACCAAAGGCGTTTACGATGCCGAATATGAAAGCACTACCCAAAATAGCATGGGGTGGCGATGGGGCTTATAATTTTAATTATAACAACGATATGCTTTTCCCCCGTCACCAAAAACTGGGCCTTAAGATACAGGATACCGAAGATGGAACTGGTGTAAAAGTGCTGGATATAGATAAAGATTCCCCGGCCGAAAAAGCGGGTTTAAAAAAAGATGATATTGTTACAGAAGTGGGTGGTAAAAAAGTAAACAATACCGATGAGGCAAGGGACCAGTTGCAGGAAAATCAGGAAAAAGCAACTTACAACCTTAAAGCAAAACGCAAGGGTACAGAAATGAGTTTTGATATCAAGATCCCTAAGAAACTGAAGACAGCAAACTTATAAAGCATGAAAAAATAATAAAGGCGCCATGATGGTTCTAAACCGTCAGGCGCCTTTTCCTTTTTACGTACCTTTGCCCGGTGATTAAAGATGATAAATACGAAGCAGTGATAGGGCTGGAAGTACATGCACAACTACTCACTGAAAGCAAATTATTTTGTGGCGATAGCGCAGCCTTCAGCGCATTACCCAATACACATATCAGTGCCATTACACTGGCACACCCCGGTACATTACCGCGGATGAATACCAAAGCCATTGAGTTTGCGGTTAAACTTGGACTTGCCCTGCATTGCGATATTGAGCAACAGAATTATTTTGCCCGAAAAAATTATTTTTACCCCGACCTTCCTAAAGGTTACCAGGTATCTCAGCATACCACACCAATTTGTAAAAACGGTCATGTAACCATTAAATCAGGCGAAACAGAAAGAAATATCCTCCTTAACCGCATCCATATTGAAGAAGATGCAGGCAAAAGTTTACATGATATAGATGAACAATATAGTTCCATTGATCTTAATCGTGCTGGTGTGCCCTTATTGGAAATTGTAAGTGAGCCCGACCTTCACACCAGTGAAGAGGCTTTTGCCTATATCACCGAATTAAGAAAACTGGTTCGCTGGCTGGGCATTTGCGATGGTAATATGGAAGAAGGGAGCATGCGTTGCGATGCCAATATCTCTATCCGCTTAAAAGGTGAAACAAGACTGGGTACAAGGGTGGAAGTAAAAAATCTCAACAGCATTCGTAATGTAAAAAGAGCGATAGACCTTGAGATCAACCGGCTTATCAGTTTGGTGGAAAGCGGCGAGACCATCATACAGGAAACAAGAAGTTTTGATCCCGCCGATGGCGGGACTTCTTTTTCTTTACGCACAAAAGAAGATGCAGATGATTACCGGTATTTTCCCGAACCCGACCTTACTCCTTTTCATATTACGGATGATTTTTTACGCGACATAAAAAATAATCTCCCGGTATTGCCTGCTGCTTTACAAAATAAATATGTTACCAACCTGCACCTCTCTCCCTATGATGCTGCCGTGATCTGTGATGACAGGGAACAGGCTGTTTTCTTTGACCAGGTTATACAACACACTAAGAATTATAAAGCCGCTGCCAACTGGATGATGGGCCCGGTAAAAAATCACCTGAATGATAACCAGCTCAGCATAACTGCATTTACTTTATCGCCTGCCCAGATCGCAGCGCTAATAACATTGGTTGACGAAGGAAAAATAAGTTTCGGCATAGCTTCATCAAAATTATTCACTGCATTATTGAGCGAGCCGGGTAAGGACCCCCTGCAGGTGGCCACCGCTTTGAATTTGTTGCAGGAGAACGACAGTACATCAATAGAAGAATGGGTAAATGCCGCGATCAGTAAAATGCCTGGTAAAGTAGCGGAATATAAAAGCGGTAAAAAAGGGTTGATTGGCCTGTTTGCCGGTGAAGTAAAAAAAATAAGCAGGGGAAAAGCCGATATGCAAATTGTAAATAAATTATTGGAACAAAAATTAAATAGCTGATCAATGAAAAGTATATTATTTCCGCTGGCACTTGTGCTTGGTTTTTTTTCCTGTAATAATAAAACCGAGAATGGAAGATTTACACTGGCCGGTGAATTAAAAAATGCACCCGACCAAAAGATCTATCTCGAGCAGTTATTCTTTAGCCAGAAAGATCCTGAAGTGCTGGATACTGCAGCCATTAAGAACGGTAAATTCTCATTGACCACTTTGGCCCCCGAACAGGGACTATACCGGATTCGCCTTGAAACGGGTAACACAGGTTATATCTTTATCAATGATAAACCTGCCATTAATTTTTTGGCTGATATAAAAGACCAAAGCATCAAAGGACCTTCATTCGCTTCCCCCGCGAATGAAGCTTTAAAAAAATTCATGCTGGACATTGATTCGCAGCGAACCATTTTGTCATCCCTTTCGGTAAAAATAGAACAGGATAAAATTAAAAAAGGTGCAGACAGCATTTTAGCGATTGAAACAAAAAATATGGATGATGCAACTGCTGCTTATAAGAATTATATCATCAAATATATCGACACCAGTTCCATCCCGGTAATGGCTTTGTTTGCATTAGGCTATACACGTAATATTGAACCCGCACAATTACAGCAACCTGTTGCCGGCTTAATCACCCGTTTCCCAAAACACCAGGCCATTGCAGCCGTTGTTGCACAATTCAATGCCATGATTGCGCAATTAAAACAGCAGCAGGAAGCCAAAAACGCCTTTCCACAGGAAGGCAGCATGGCTCCGGAGATCACGATGGATGATGTAAATGGAAAATCTTTTTCGCTCAGCAGTTTACGGGGTAAATATGTGCTGGTAGATTTTTGGGCAAGCTGGTGTGGCCCATGCCGTGGAGAAAATCCCAATGTAGTGGCAGCGTATAACCAGTTTAAAAACAAGAATTTTACTGTACTGGGTGTTTCATTAGACAATGACAAAGCAGCCTGGGTTAAAGCAATTGCTGATGATAAACTAAACTGGCAGCAGATCAGTGACCTCAAATATTGGAACAGTGCCGCAGTTGGTTTGTATGGCTTTGATGGAATACCTTATAATGTACTGGTAGATCCACAGGGAAAAATAATTGCTACCGCATTAAGAGGAGAAGCACTGCAACAAAAATTAAGTGAAGTGATCAGGTAGGGTTGATAAAGTTGCCATGGTTAACAGGTATTCAATTCAAAGCTCCTTTACCAATCCGTCAACTGACTAACTGACTTCCTTGCAAAAAAACGCCCCCGGAAATCCGGGGGCGTTTTTTTATAATAATATCAAATAAATTTTAGTAGCCTGGGTTCTGCGTAATAACTGGATTTGATACA
>JAYWAN010000022.1:0-18679 GCA_043782405.1 Chitinophagaceae bacterium | reverse complement strand
TCTCGTTGCCGTTGCCCCCCGCTGAACTGGTGCGGATAACGGTTAAAATGATCAGGTTCCAGGCTCACTTTTTCCAACATCTCCATCACTTTTTCTTTGCGTGCTGCAGTGTTATTCAATATCCCATGCACTTTTAAAGGTTCCAGTATGGCATTACCAATAGTTATACGCGGATTTAATGATCCGTAAGGATCCTGGAAAACGATCTGCAGGTCTTTGCGCAAACTACGTAAAGTGGATGGCTTTAGCCGGTTGATATCTTTCCCGTTCAATAAAATTTCACCCGATGTTGGTGCAATCAACTGCAGGATGGTTTTCCCCAAAGTGGTTTTACCGCAACCGCTTTCACCAACCAGTCCGAGTATTTCCCCTTTTTTTACAATGAAACTCACATCATCTACTGCATTAAAGAATTGCGTGGCTTTGCCAAAAATATTTTTCTTTACCGGAAATGAAACGATGAGATTTTTTACAGACAGAACAGTTTCATCCGGTTGACTGATGGCCGTTTCGGGCACCATAGTTTGATCGCGGGGTAAACTGGCAGGTTCTAAAAAATCACTCACCACCGGTAAACGCTTTCCTTTGGGCTGCCCGGCGGGCCTGCATGCAAGGAGTGCTTTTGTATAAGGATGTTGTGGTAACCGGAGAATATCTTTTGCATTTCCCTGTTCTGCAATTTCACCTTTGTACATTACCACAATCTTGTCGGCAATATCTGCAACAAGGCCAAGGTCGTGCGTGATGAAGATAACACCCATATTGTTTTGTTGCTGCAATTCTTTGATAAGCTCAAGTATAGTTTTTTGTACCGTTACATCTAGCGCAGTAGTTGGTTCATCGGCAATCAATAATGAAGGGTTACAACTCATGGCCATCGCTATCATCACCCGTTGCTTTTGCCCGCCGCTGAGCTGGTGAGGATAACGGTTGATAATAGACGTAGGTTCGGGTAACCTTACCCGTTCAAATAGTTCAACGGTTTTTTGCCGGGATGTTTCTTTTGATACCTTTTGGTGTAATTGTATGGCCTCCATTACTTGCTGGCCGCAGGTAAATACAGGATTTAATGAGGTCATCGGCTCCTGGAAGATCATGGCAATATCCTTACCGCGCACTGCATTTATTCTCCCAACGGGTAATTGCAACAGGTCAACAGGTTCCCTGTCCTTTTGGTAAAATAATATTTCACCATGGCAAGCCGTTTGTGACGACAGCAATTGCAATATGGAAAGAGCAGTAACGGATTTTCCCGAACCACTTTCGCCAACGATGGCAACTATTTCACCCGGTGCAACGTCAAAGGAAATATGTTTAACAGCAGCGTTTAATTCACCGTCATTGCTGAATTGAACGAAAAGATTTTTTATGGAGAGCAGCGGAGGCATTTGCTTATAATCCCGAAAGGATGTAATTGTTATAGGTTTGACAGTTGATCATAACCAATCCCAAAGGGGTGATAGCAGGATAAACCAAATCTTCGTTTAAAACTTCAAATGCCTTACCGTCAACCCGTCATTGATCAATTGTTTTAAGGAATCGATACCTATCCTTAAATGGTTCTCTACAAAACTTGCCGTAACATTTTTATCACTGGCTTCAGTCTTAACTCCTTCAGGTACCATTGGGCTGTCGCTCACCAACAGCAATGCACCTGTTGGTATCTTATTATAAAAACCCACGGTGAAAATAGTGGCTGTCTCCATGTCGATGGCATAAGCCCTTATTTTTTGCAGGTATTCTTTAAACACTTCATCGTGTTCCCATACGCGGCGGTTAGTGGTATAGCAAACCCCTGTCCAATAATCGCAGGCGGCATCACGTATCGTTGTAGAGATCGCTTTTTGTAAAGCAAATGCAGGCAGTGCCGGTACTTCGGGAGGAAAATAATCATTACTGGTACCTTCTCCTCTTATGGCAGCGATGGGTAAGATGAGGTCGCCTATTTTATTTCTCTTCTTTAAGCCTCCGCATTTTCCTAAGAACAATGCGGCTTTTGGTTCAATGGCAGTGAGCAGGTCCATTACGGTAGCAGCGCCCGGGCTACCCATACCAAAATTAATGATGGTGATATTATTGGCGGTGGCACATTGCATGGGCCTGTCCCTGCCTACAATTTCCACATTATTCCATTCGGCAAACATTTGTACATAATTACTGAAATTGGTGAGCAGGATATATTGCCCGAAATTTTCCAGCTTTTCGCCCGTGTACCGGGGAAGCCAGTTCTGAACTATTTCTTCTTTTGTCTTCATATCTTTCCGTTAAATTCTTTTCAATAGTAAAGATACAAAATTCCTTTTGTTACCCGGATTTATACCATGATCAAGATCGACTATCCGCCATATCAACCCAAAATTAAAAATGAAGGCAACAGGGAATTCATCTTTGATGAAGTAAGGAAACAATGGGTAGTACTTACACCGGAAGAATGGGTGCGGCAGAATTTTTTGCAGTACATCATCCAGGTAAAAAAATATCCTGCTGCATTGATCGCCGTGGAAAAAATGATCAGCCTCGGTGACCTGAAAAAACGGTTTGACATTGTGGTATATGATACTCACTCAAAACCATGGATGCTGATCGAATGTAAGGAAATGAATGTTGTATTGGATAAAACGGTGCTGGACCAGGTGCTGCGGTATAATATCACCCTGCGTGTACCCTATATTGTTATCACCAATGGCAGTTATTGTTTTGCCTTTTCAAATGGATCAGGTCAGCTTACGGAATTGAGCATGCTGCCATCATTGTGATCATCTTTTTCAGTTGTTTGATAGGGCCACTTATTATTCAGTTTGGCCTGGATAAAATAAACAATGATGCCCGTGCCTACCACTATGCCAAAAGAAATGATACTTTTTAATCCTGTGCAACAGAACAGCAGTATCCAGATGATAATTGCAATGATTACGGGCAACGGATAGAGGGGTATCTTGTACGAAAGGCTCTTTGTGCCGTTTCGTTTCCTTAATAACATCACACCAACAGCCTGCCCGATAAACTGTACAATGATACGCATGGCCAATATGCCACTGATTACATCACTCATCCTGAATAACAGGCTGAACACAAAACCAAAACCTGCCAGCACCAACAGGCTTACATACGGAAAATGTTTTGTAGGATGAAGTTTTGCAAACACTTTAAAGAATGCTCCATCATTTGCAGCAGCATAGGGAATACGTGAATAACCCAGTAATAATGCAAATAAGGAGGCCAATGCTACCCATAATATCATCACGGTAGCTACGATTGCTGCCTGGTGTCCATAAAGCCGTTCTATAAAAATACTCACGATATAATCTTTATTTCCGGATGTGCTTAGTTCTTTTACTTCCTGCCAGGGAATAACACTTGTTACACTCATGTTCATTGCTAAATATAAAATGGCAATACCTATAACGGAGATGAACATGCTACGCGGAATATTTTTACCCGGATCTTTTATTTCGCCACCCAAATGACAAACATTATAATAACCCAGGTAACTGTAAACAGATTTTATACAGGCTTGCCCAAATACAAATGATGCCAGTTGCGCCCAGCTGAAATCCGTATTGATATCTTTTAAAGGCTGTAAAAAATTTCCGTGCGCAATGCCACCAATAATTATCCAACCCAATGTGAGTAATACACCTGTCCACAATAACACGCCGATCTTTCCAATGCTGTCAATCTTCCTGTACAATAAAAAAGTGATTAAAATAATTACTGCACCCGAAATTAATTTTTGCTGCCAGGCATCCAGGTGAACGAGGTAACCCAGGTACTGTGAAAATCCGATGGCAGCAGAAGCTGCTACCAGCGGGGCTTGTATAACAGTTTGCCAGGTGTACAAAAAACTCATCATCCGCCCCATGCCATTTTTTCCGTAGGCTTCTTTCAAAAAATTATAACTGCCGCCCGCCAGGGGATAAGCTGCACCAAGTTCGCTCCAGATCATTGCATCTACCAGCGAAAGCAATGCGCCGGCAATCCAGGCATACAAAAACATCCCGCCCATCAGGCTGATAACGATCGGAAGTGTTACGAAGGGGCCAATACCAACCATGTCGATCATATTCAGTACGGTGGCATGAAACAGGCCGAGGCTGCGTTGTAGTTTTGGTGGTGTAGGCATTAAGAAAATAAAACGGAAATTACGATATTATAGTTGTCAGGCAACTATATACATGCTGAAAATTCAAATGTATTTGATGCGAGAAGGCCGGGAATTTAAAAAATCTTGTAGTGACTACACAGCTAACCAAAAGATTACCAACTCACGGAAAATCCTTTCATAAAAGAAGGGAAGTCCTGTTTTTTGTAAGCACCTTCTCCAAAATATTTTAGTGGAGGCTCTATTTCGGAGGGCTTAAGATAACCAGCCAGCGGGGCAGGTTGCGCATCTATAGAAGAAAGAAAGACGGTAGTCGGGTATCCCATCTGTCCGCCTAATAAATAGGCAGCAAGGCCATTTGCATTGTAGGTTGCATTAAATCCATATTTTTTTGAACCCAGCATTACGGTATCGGTTGACTCGGCATCAAATTTTACTGCATAATAATGTTCATTGATATAGTCGATCACTTTTTGATTAGTGTAAGTTTCCTTGTCCATCACCTTACACCAGCCGCACCAGCTGGTATATACATCAATAAGGATGGGCTTGCTCTTTTTTGCATAGGCCAGTTTCAATTGGGTAAGATTCATCCATTTTATCTTTTCGTTCTTTACGGGTACCAGGAATGACAATAAAAGGGGGATGGCCAGTAACAGTGAAAATTTTGAAACCTTTTGCATAAAATAATTGTTTTGTAGATTACACTCCTATTAAACGAGTCTTGATGCGAAAAATTGTAGTAGCCATAACCGGAGCCAGTGGCTCAATTTATTCAAAAATACTGTTGAATAAATTATTAGCCAAAAAAGAGCAGTGGGATGAACTGTCTGTAGTGATGACAGAAAATGCCAAAGCCGTATGGAAGACCGAACTCTCCAATGAAGACTACAACACCCTGCCTGTAAAGTTTTATACCCAACAGGATTTTTATGCCCCCTTTGCTTCGGGCTCGGGGCAATACAATATCATGGTCATCATTCCCTGCAGTATGGGAACATTGGGACGTATTGCAGGCGGTATTTCCAACGACCTGATAACACGTGCTGCCGATGTTGTGCTAAAAGAAAGGCGCAAACTCATTTGCGTGGTCAGGGATACGCCCTACAACCTTATTCATATCCGTAATATGGAAACCATTACACTGGCGGGAGGAATAATCTGCCCGGCAACACCATCATTTTACAGTAACCCTCAAACTATTGAAGAAGTTGCGGCAACCGTTGTTGACCGTGTGCTCGATCTTGCAGGTATTGATATACAAACCTATCGCTGGGGGGAATAAATTTCAGCTTATCAATTCGTGTAATAAAGAGGGATATGATTGTTTACCTGAGGTCCACTACTTCAACCCCGGGGTATTTTTTTGCATCGTAAATGAACATCGCATCAGCCACAGCACCCGTTGTATTCATTCCGCTAACGGTATAGGTGAAACGATTACCGGCTTTCTCAAATACTTTGGTAGAAGCGATCGTTAGTGCAGCCTTGCTTACATATACCAGCACTTTAAAGAAAGGCTTGCTTTTATCGAGCGGGGTAAGTTCTATCTCCTGGATACCTTTTTTGAGGTCATTCAGTTTGTATAAAAAATCCTTGTCGTAAAAATTGGTGAATAATTTCTGCGGGGTGATGGTATTATTCGTCGGGTCCAGCTTACTGATGGTAACTTCATTTGCCGCCCTATCCAGCGTCCATACATTACTGCCATCACAAAAGATTTCCTGGTTGGGGAGGCTGATGCGGTAACGGGTTCCCTTCATATAAACGATACCTGATTTATTTTCCAGCACCTTGTTACTGCTGTTCTCTATTTTCAAACTAAACTTCGACTGCACAGATTTGTAACTTTTGAACTTGGTACTAACAGCATCCAGGAGTTTCTTGGCGTCGGGATCATTTGTGCCCACACCCTTTGGTGTTTGCGAACAAACCGTTAAAACTGAAAACAGTAAGAGGATAGCAGTGGTAGAAATTCTTTTCATTTTCTGGTATTGTATATATAAATATAGCAGCTGTGCTGCGGTTGCAAAGATACAGGAATAGACGGGTTTTCGCAATCGGGGTTTAATGGCGGGGTTTAAGGAACTGTTAATATGCCACCGGGCGTAAAATAAGTCCTTTTGCCCCTTCGTTAATCAGTAAAAGAATGGCTATTTTGCAGTTCTTCAACACAACTCCTCGATTGATCCTTTTTTAACAATCAACTAAATCTTTATTTAAGATGGAAAAAAATATTGCCCTTTCCCAAAGGGAAAATTATGCCCCTTCGCAATTCACTGAATTCTTATGGTGGCTGTCAACCGCTGAAAGAGAGATTCTGGCAGATGCCGTGATCGACCGTAACCGTTATCGCATCATCGGCATGACGGTACTGGCTACCTGGGCCTTTGCCAGTTTTACCTGGACCTATTTTTTCAGCACCATTGTAGATTCCCTGCTGATTGCAATAGCACTTGGACTGTTCATGGGATTTATCATTTTAACCATCGACAGGGCTTTGATAAAGGGCATCACCAAATTCAACAAGCGAAGATTCACTCCATTATTGTTCAGGGGCCTGCTGGCACTCACCATTGGTACTTTTATGGCACAACCCGCCGTATTGTACATGTTTGATAAAGAAATAAAAATGCAGACCTCGCTGGATAATGAAAAAAGGAAAATGGTGAAGCGGCAGGAACTGGATGTATTGTATAAGAACCGCAAAGACGAATTATTACAACAGAAAGAAAAAATAAAAACCGAACTGGATAAAAAATATGCAGATGTTTCTAAAGCCAGGGAAAATTTTTTGGCTGAAACCGACGGCAGCGGCGGTACGGGAAAGGTTGGGATAAAAGATATTGCCATTGCCAAAAGAAATGAATACCAGAAACTGGATGGCGAATACCAGGTGATGTTGAAAGACGACCAGCCCAAACTCGATAGTGCAGATAAGGAGCTGAATGGCATGGAAACCAAAATAAAAACAGCAGAGGCAGATTTTACCCAATACCTTAACAATGGATTTTTAACCAGGGTGGAAGCATTGAATAATTTACTGAAGAACAATTCGGCGTTACAATTCCGTTATTATCTTATTGTATTCATATTAATGCTGATAGAACTGATGCCTGTAATTACAAAAACGATGTTGCCTTCCGGTACCTATGACGAAAAAGTGATGCTACGGGAAGAGATGGAAGCCGATATAGCGCATAGCAATATCCGTAAGGAACAACTGCTGAAAGAAATGTATAACCAGGCCGCCTTTGATAATGACAAAGAAGCGATCAATGCTTTTTTCTCCCTTACCAGGGACGACCGCAATGAAAAGATGCAGGTATTCAGTAAAAGATGGAAGGAGGAGAATCACCAGACCTTTGATGGACTTTGGGAAAAAATGAAGAAGGAAATATTGACGAAACAGGAAAACTGATCAATTTCAGGATGGGTTGATTTGAAAATTTGATGATCAAAAAACCGGGCCTGGTTACCAAATGGTCTCATTTTCAAATTTTCAAATTACATTTGCCACCTCCTGATCAATCGGGACAAGCTATGGCTAAAGCAACTGCAGAAACCCCTTTAATGCAACAACACAATGCCATCAAGGCCAGGTATCCTGATGCCATTCTGTTATTCAGGGTAGGGGATTTTTATGAAACCTTCGGGAAGGATGCAGTAACGGCATCAACTGTTTTAGGAATTACTTTAACCAAAAGGAATAACAACAACCCTACGGCTTCCGAACTTGCCGGCTTTCCACATCATGCGCTGGATACTTATTTGCATAAACTGGTAAAAGCAGGTTACCGCGTTGCTATCTGCGATCAACTGGAAGATCCCAAAACTGTAAAAGGAATTGTAAAACGAGGTGTTACAGAATTGGTAACACCCGGTGTTGCCACCAATGATAAATTATTGGAACACAACAGCAATAATTTTTTGGCAGCATTGCATTTTGACGAAGAAAAGATCGGTATCGCTTTTTTGGATATCAGTACCGGCGAATTTCTTGTTGCCGAAGGAGATGCAGCATACGCCGATAAATTATTGCAAAGCCTTAAACCGGCTGAAGTGATTTTTCAACGCAACCAGCAAAAGCATTTTAAAGAACTCTTCGGCACTAAATTTTTTACTTACACATTAGATGAATGGGTTTTTGCTGAAGCTTATGCAACAGAAAGCTTACTGAAACATTTTGCCACGCACAGCCTTAAGGGCTTCGGTATAGAAAATCTGCAGGCGGCTATTATTTCGGCCGGGGCCATACTGCATTATTTAAAAGATACAGAACACCCCAACCTGGGGCATATCAGTTCAATACAACGCATCGACAGGGACGAACACCTGTGGATGGACCGGTTCACTATCCGCAACCTGGAATTATTTGGTGGTGTAGATGGCAGCAATACCCTGCTTAAAGTTTTGGATAATACAGTTTCTCCAATGGGAGCAAGATTGCTGAAACGCTGGATGATCATGCCGTTGAATAGTATTGCAAAGATCAATGAACGCCTGGATGCAGTGGAATTCTTTGTAAAGGAAACGGACCTGCGGAATAAGATACTGCAGTTCATTAAACAGTCAGGCGATGTGGAAAGGCTGGCCGGTAAAGTGCCATTGAAGAAGATCAATCCCAGGGAAGTGCTGCAGGTAGCGCGGGGGCTGCAACAAGCCGTATCGATAAAACAGTTATGTGTAAACGCAGATAATGGGTACCTGAAAAGACTGGGCGATTCATTGAACCCCTGTATTTATATCCTGGATAAAATAATAAAAGAGATCAATGAAAATCCCCCGGCACTGGCCAATAAGGGCGGCGTAATAGCAGCCGGTGTCAATGAAGAACTGGATGCTTTGAGAAAAATATCCTCCGGGGGTAAGGAATATTTAATTGAGCTGCAGCAAAAAGAAGCCCTGGCCACCGGTATCTCATCCTTAAAAATAAGTTTCAATAATGTTTTCGGGTATTACCTGGAAGTAACCAATCTGCACAAGCCCAAAGTGCCGGATACCTGGATACGTAAACAGACATTGGCCAATGCAGAGCGCTATATTACACCCGAGTTAAAAGAATATGAGGAGAAGATCATTGGTGCTGAAGATAAAATCCTGCAAATTGAACTGCGGCTCTTTGAAGCGTTACTGAATGAACTGCAGGATTATATTGCGCCCATGCAGGTGAATGGGCAGGTAATGGCAGTGCTTGATTGTTTGGGTTGTTTTGCAAACAATGCACTTCATTTCAATTATAAAAAACCCCTGGTTGGTGATGGTGATGTGCTTGACCTGAAGGACAGTCGTCACCCGGTTATAGAAAGGAACCTGCCACCCGGCGAAAATTATATTGCCAATGATATTTACCTGGACCCTTCTGCTCAACAAATAATCATTTTAACCGGTCCAAATATGAGTGGTAAGAGCGCAATACTGCGGCAGACAGCACTCATCACCCTGATGGCGCACATGGGAAGTTTTGTTCCGGTAAGCGAAGCAAAGATCCCGCTTACAGATAAAATATTCACCCGTGTAGGTGCAAGTGATAACCTGAGTGGCGGTGAGAGCACATTTATGGTAGAGATGAATGAAACAGCCAGCATCATCAATAATCTTACCAAACGAAGCCTGATCCTGCTGGACGAGATCGGCAGGGGAACTTCCACCTATGACGGTATCAGTATTGCCTGGAGTATTACAGAGTTTCTGCACAATTCAGTGCACCAGCCCAAAACATTATTTGCTACACACTATCACGAACTGAATGAACTGGAAGATAAATTACCCCGTATAAAAAATTTCCATATCACCAATAAGGAAGTGGGTAATAAGATCATTTTCCTGCGTAAACTGGCACCTGGTGGCAGCACACACAGTTTTGGTATCCATGTGGCCCGTATGGCAGGCATGCCGCCTTCATTGATAGAAAGGGCCAATGAAATTTTATTACAACTGGAAGAAAGCAGGGATAGTAGCGAAAAGACCAACTTCAATGAGACGATCAAAAAAATCAACACCCCTAAAATGCAGCTCAGCATTTTTGATGCGCACTCCCTAACGTTTGAGGAGATACGAAAATTACTGGAAGCCGTTGATGTGAACCGGCTTACACCCGTTGAAGCCCTGTTGAAATTGCAGGAGATCAAGGGGAAAGTAAAATAGGCCGCATCATGCCGGCAGTACTGCTTACTGGTGATCTAACCCGATAGCTTTTTCTTTTCATCCCTTTCCTCTCTCAGCATTGCACTAAAGTCCATTTTACGGACCATTGTTTTTATCACCAGGGCGATCCTTTTTGTTTTTGTAACATCTGTCTTGGCGGTATCGATCCATTTGGTAAAATAATTCCTGTGGCTTTGCGGCAACGTATTGAAGTATTTTAGTGCTGCCGGTTCATCTGCCAGGCATTCCATTAATTCGGCAGGCGGTAAGATGAGGGAATCATCCAGTTCCAGCCCGACTTTTACTATGGCACCTTTCCTTTTGCCAATACCCTTACGCATAGACGCATTGACGGGCATGATAAAATCGCCATTACCCCTGGGCATCAGGGCCACTTTATCAATTGTAAACTCGTCCAGCTTCCCTTTTACCCGGTAGGTTTTCCTTATGCCCGGATTGATCTTCTTTGCCGCCGCAGCCGGTACCACAATATAGATCCAACCGGTTTTTTCACCCTGCTCATCAAATTTCAATATGGTGGTAGAGAATTTGATCATTGATCAAAAATTATTTTACAATATAGTTTCTCCATTTTTCTATCACTGCATGTATATCACCGGGCAACTCACTTTCAAAAAGCACCTGCTTACGTGTTACCGGGTGAATGAAGCCCAGCTCTTTTGCGTGTAATGCCTGCCGTTTGCAAAGAGAAAAACAATTGTCAACAAACTGTTTGTATTTGGTGAATACTGTTCCTGTTACGATCCTGTCGCCGCCATAGGTATCGTCATTGAAAAGCGGGTGGCCAATGAGTTGCATGTGAACCCTTATCTGGTGTGTTCTCCCGGTTTCCAGCCTGCATTCCACCAGGGTTACATAATTAAAACGCTCCAGTACCTTGTAATGGGTGATGGCGTCTTTGCCATAATCACCATCAGGATAGGCGGTGAACATTTTGCGAAAGCGTTTGTGCCTGCCTACATGTGCAATGATGGTGCCTTCATCCTTATCAAAATCGCCCCAAACCAAAGCGATGTACCTGCGATGAACGGTATGATTAAAAAATTGTTTGGCCAGGTCGGTCATCGCTTTCTGTGTCTTTGCCATCACCAGCAGGCCGCTGGTGTTTTTATCAATACGGTGTACCAGGCCAAAGCGCGACAAAGTATTTTCATCAATACCCGGATCCTTCTGTTTAAGATAATACGCCACGCCATTGATCAATGTACCGCCGGGATTGCCGCTACCGGGATGTACCACCATGCCTGCCGGCTTATTGATGATGAGGATAGCATCATCTTCATAAGCAATATTAAGCGGGATATTTTCAGCTGCAATATCTCCGCTATCCGGAGCATGGCTGTCAAAAACGATGATCTTATCCTGCGGCTTTACCTTGTAATTATTCTTTACAGGTTTTTCATTCACCAGCACCATTTCATTATCAATGGCCTGTTGAATTTTATTGCGGGTGGCGCCCTCTATCCGGCTCATTAAAAACTTATCAATACGCAGGGGATCCTGACCTTTGTCGATAGTGAGCACCAGCTTTTCGTAAAGTTCATCACTTTCGGGCTGGTCGTCTTCAATATTTATTTGTTCTTCTTTCATGGTTTTCAATAATCGATTAATCCCTGCCTCCACTTTCTTTCATTTATCTTTGCAAATTAAAACATTGCATTGGATAAGCAGACAGTGATATTTAAAGACCTGGGAATTATTGAATACAAAGCTGCCTGGGATCTACAGGAAGAGTTGTTGCAGGAAAATGTAAAGGTCAAAGCTACTTTACGTGCCGGAGTATTGATGGATGCAACCGACCACCGTAAACCGCCAACCAATAAGCCATTACAAACCACCCATCATTTCCTACTTTGCGAACATCCCCCTGTATACACTTTGGGCAAGAGTGGTAAAAAAGAAAACGTGCTGATGACTGATGAAGAATTGCAGGAAAATAATATTGCTTTTTTTAATACCAATCGCGGGGGTGATATCACATTTCACGGGCTGGGCCAAATTGTTGGATACCCGATACTGGACCTTGAGAAATATTATACAGATATTGGTAAATACCTGCGTAACCTGGAAGAACTGGTTATATTGACTCTTGCAGAATATGGAATAAAAGGAGAAAGAAGCAAGGGGGAAACCGGTGTGTGGGTAGAACCCGGAGTTACCGGCAGGGAACGCAAGATCTGCGCTATTGGTGTACGCTGCAGCAGGTGGATAACCATGCACGGCTTTGCATTGAATGTGAATACCCAACTGGATTATTTCAATAATATCATCCCCTGCGGGATAGTGAACAAAAAAGTTACTTCTATTGAAAAGGAATTAGGCGGTAAAGTTGACTACGCCAAAGCCAAAGAAAAAATAAAAAAGAATTTTGAATTGGTCTTTAATGCAACCCTGAACTAAGGCCTTGGTTTTTCACCGGGGATATTGATCTTATTCTTCTCCAGTAATTTCCCATTCTCATATAATTCAAAAAAGAACCATCCCGCATGTACGAAATTCACTTTCTCGATGATCAGTTTTGAGTCGTGCAATTTATTTAACTCAAAAAGCAGTTTATTGTTATCATCAAAGAATTTCACCAGGTATTTTTTTGTTTCGGCATAAGGCAGCGAAACGATCACATTGTTTTCTTTGCCTGTATAAATGTAGTTGCTGGGATAAGATGAGGTATTATCCAAATCAGGTCTTCCCGGCCTTGCCACTTTACTGAAAACATAATTACCCCCGGCAAATGCAATAAAGATGCGGTAGTACATATTATTGGATGGAGGCTTTGCATCCGTATATTCATTCTCTGTTTTTTGGGGATTCATTACTTCGCCGATTGTTGTAAAATTTTTCAGGCTGTCGTAAGAACGCTGGATATTGATCGTTTTGATCACCCCCGGGTATTCATTCCGCCATTTCACAATAATCTTACCATTACTGTTCTTCAGCATAATACCGGGTAATGCATGCTGCGCAAAAATATTACAACATGGAGCTGCTGAAAGAAAGAGGTACAGGTGTAAAATTTTACGCATTTGCGGTAAAGGTAAATTGAATTGTTTTTCAGCTGCAAATATAATTGATGTTCTGTCAATGGTAGGTTAAACTCCCCGGAGGCAGAGAAATATTTCCCTGTAAGCCCCCTGTATGCAGGCATAGTATTTTACTGCCGCGGGGATAGTGATTATTTTTTATGCAATCCATCACAGCATAAAACATTTTGGCGGTGTAAACAAAATCGAGGGGGAGTTCAAATTGCTGCCAGCAGCGGTTCATGAACTGGGTAAGTACTGTTGTATATTTTGCATAACCACCAAAATGATAGTAGTCAAGTATTTCCAATAGTGCTGCTACAGGTTTATTGTCCGTTAAAAAATTTACCCTTGCATCAATATCTGTCATCCCTTTTAAAACAGGGATGGCTTGTATGGTTTGATCTTTATTTGCAGCCATTAAAATTCCTGCAAGGGTAGTGGCTGTGCCAACCGCCATACAAATATGAGAGTAGTCATTGTCAGCAACAAGGTCCATTATACCTGCAGCGCCCTTTGCGCCCAAAGGGTGATAGCCACCTTCCGGGACAATAAGGCAATCGCCAAATTCTACCCGGACCGAGCGGATAAAATCTTCGTCTTCTTTCAATGCATATATTTCTCTTGAAATAAATTTTAACTGCATCCCCTGATCGATACATTGCTGAAGAGTGGATGAAAGTATAGCCGGCTTTTCTCCCCTTACAATACCAATACTTTTTAAACCGGCTAACCTGCAGGCAAAAGCAGTTGCCACCAGGTGATTGGAATAAGCGCCGCCAAAAGTCACGATGGTCTTATGTTGTGATCTTAAGGCTTCTTCTAAAAAATACTGCAGTTTAAATAATTTATTGCCCGAAACAACCGGGTGTATCTTATCCAGCCGTAATACCGTAACCGTTACCAGCTTTTGGATGAACAGGTCGTCTTCCAGGATATCAAAACTGGTATTTGAACTATCAAAAAGCATTTTGCATTTAACTTGGGTGTTTATAGTATTTTCGCTTTGCAAAAATCAAGTTTTAATTTTATAATTAATTTTTAATTATTGATGCAGCCCACTCTTTTAATATTAGCCGCCGGTATGGCCAGCCGTTATGGAAGCATGAAACAGGTGGAGGGTTTTGGCCCGGCCGGTGAAACGATAATGGATTATTCCATCTATGATGCCATTCGGGCGGGTTTTGGTAAAGTGGTATTCATCATCAGGAAAGATTTTGAAGAAAACTTTAAAGCCATTTTTGAACCAAGATTAAAGGGAAAGATAAAAACAGAATATGTTTTCCAGGAAATGAGCGCTTACCTCAATGGCTTTGAAGTACCCGCGGGCAGAACCAAACCCTGGGGTACCGGCCATGCTGTGCTTTGTGCAAAAGAAACCGTGCATGAACCCTTTGCTGTTATCAATGCCGATGATTTTTATGGCAGTGATGCGTTTGCAAAAGCCGCTGATTTTCTCAATCACCACTGCTACGAAAAAAAATATGCCATCATTGGTTATGAACTGGCCAAAACACTGAGTGAACATGGAACGGTGAGCCGGGGAGTTTGCCAGGTGGATGCGCATAATAATTTAGTGAGCATTAAAGAGCGGACGAAAATTTACCGCGAAAACAATACCATCATCTATGAAGAAAATGGTACCAGGCACGAAGTACCGTCAACTTCAAGCGTATCCATGAATTTCTGGTGCTTCCATCATTCCATCTTTACGGCAACAGAAAAATTGTTCCATGATTTTGTAAAAGCGAACAGCCATGATCCCAAATCGGAATTTTTTATTCCCATCATCGCCGAAGATTTTATGCATCAGCATATCGGCGTTGTAAAGGTTATTCCCTGCTCTTCACAATGGTTTGGTGTAACCTACAAGGAAGATGCACCGGGAGTTAAAGGGAGTATCGATCAGTTGATTGCCAACGGCGATTACCCCGCATCACTTTGGGGCTAATAGTAAAAATCTTTTAAGTTTACAGATGAGCCACCACCCACACGATATTTTTGAAAGCCGCAAGCAATTCCAGCTGGAACGGATGATACTGTTCAGCGATGCGGTTTTTGCCATTGCCATTACATTGCTGATCATTGAGATTAAAATCCCTCATTTTGATGATGCCATCACCCAACAGCAATTGGCGGATGCGCTGCTAAAAAAATTACCTGAATTTTTGGGTTTCGTCCTCAGCTTTGTTGTTATCGGGCAATTCTGGATAAGCCATCATCGGTTTTTTGGATATATCATGGACTATACACCAAAACTGTTGTGGCTAAACCTGTTGATGCTGTTATGGATCGTCCTGATGCCCTTTTCAACTTTTTTGAACATGCAGTTCGGTAACCAGGATATTGTATGGTTCTGGTATTCCATGAACCTGGCACTTATTGAATTGTCCCTGTATTTTTTATGGCGTTATATCGGAAAAAATCCTCACTTATGTTATATGGCCGGGGATAAAAGTTTTATGCGGCATGCTTATGCCCGTTGCATCATAGTGTTGCTGATCTTTGTCGCCGGCGGCTTATGTACTTTTTTGCCGATGGAATGGATGAAGACCGCATCGAGGTTCATCTTTTTTCTTATTTTCCCCGTACTATCGTTGGTGGGAAGACGCTATAAAAAGAAAAACCGGCACCAGGCCGGTAATGGTGGATAGTATTTACTGCAAACCGCTTATTCGTAACTCTTGATCAAAAATACACCGGCATTCACCTTTTTCACTTGTTGTTCCCTTATCAAGCCTTTAATGCTGTTGGTGTTGGTTAATTTAATGTTGTTGTATTCGGGATCCTTTTTAAGATTATCAACCGCATTAAAAATATAGATCGACTTTACAGCAAATACGGCACCACCTTCTGATTTATCTGTTAAAATACCAATTACATCGCCATTTCTATTCAATACCGGCCCGCCACTATTGCCATGGTCGGCTGCAATAGAGATCTGGTAAGTAAGCGTATCGCTTTTGAAGCCTGTTTCGCTGCTGAGGTAACCCTCGCCATATACAATCTGGTCTTTGGGATAACCCATGGTATAAATTGGTTCGGCAAGATTCACCGATTTATTGATGCTGTAGGGGAGTGATGCATAGGGCTTAAAATCTTTATCATCAATTTTCAATACCGCAATATCACGATCCTCGTCCTTCATACATAATTTGGCTAAGAACTGCTGGCCTTTATCATTGGTAGCAATGATCGTTCTGCCTTTTAATACGTGGGCATTGGTGATTAAATAACCTTTGCCATCTATTAAGAATCCTGTGCCGCCTGATTTGAATGTAGTGGTTTTTGGTATTTTCGTCTTTACTTCATTCAGCTCATTATTGGTGGCAGTCTGGCCCTGTTTAAGACCTTCAATATCCTTGCTTAACTTAACAAGTTCGGGATTTGCCCTGTTGTTGTTGTAAACAGCAGCCAATGCTACGGTAAGGACGGATACGATACCTGCAATACTTGCAGCAACAGCAGCTGTGCGTTTATACTTCTTCCACAAATAAACGATTTTTGATTTACCGTGTAAAGATGGTTTGCTGATGATCCCTTCTTCAGTAAGTTTGGTTTGTACTTCCTGTAAAGAATGCCTGTAGTTTTTGGTATTACTGTTCTTATTCAGTTCATTGAGGAAAAAAGTATGCTCCACTGCCAGCTGGTCGATCTCGGGATTGGTTTTACGCAGGTCTTCAAAAAAAACTTTCTCCTGGGAAGACATTTCTCCCTTCATATACCGTTCTACAGCCTGTAAAAGTAAAATATCATCCATTTTATTATAGGTTTTTATATTGTGCAAAGAATAATTTCTTCAGCCTCACCAGGCATTTGTATTTCTGTGTTTTTGCATTATCTGCATTGGTGTACCCAAATCCATCTGCTATCTCCTGCATATTCTTTTTTTGAATATAGTAGGCATCCAGCAGGCTCTTGCAAGGTTCGCCAATTTTACCCAGGGCATTTTCCATGAGTATAAAATCAGCATTATGCTTTTCGTGCGCTTCTATTTCTTCATCAACAGGTACCGTCTCTTCAATATTTTCGGCCAGGCTGTAATGACGCTGCATTTGCTGAAGCCGTTTGAGCCAAAGCCGCCTGCAAACAGAATAGATATAGGTCTTAAGCTGGCAATTCAGTTCAAAACTGCCCGAACCCGCTTTTTCAAATAACACGATCATGGCTTCCTGGAATATATCCTTTGCCTCATCAGCATTGCCGCTATTATTCAGTATAAATGCCTGCACCATACCATAATGATCCCGGTAAATGCTTTCAATCGCCTCCCGGTCATTTAGTGCTAAACCCTCCAGTAATAGCTTTTCCTTCTCTAAATTGCTCACCCTGTTTATATTAATACGGTTAAGGTAAATTGGTAACCCGTAGCCCCCAAAAATATTTTTTACCCCGGCGGGTTACCTTTTTGCAAATCGGGTATAAATATCAAATTATAATTTTAAAAATTAAACAAAACAAAATGAAAAAAGCAATCTTAGCATTCGCAGTTGTAGCGGTATCTTTTGCAGCTTGTAATAGCGGCGACAAGAAAACTGAAGAAACAAAGACAAGTGACACTACTAAAGTGATTACAAAAGACACTACAACCGTAGTAAAAGACACTACTGTTAAAACTACAACTACGATAGACACATTGAAAAAGAAGTAATTGATTAACCGGTTAGCCGGCTTGCTTGCAATTGTAACTGGTTCTATATAAAGATTTTTCATATGGCAAGCAATCGTTGAAGCCCCTCTTATTCTTAAGAGGGGCATTTTTTTTGTTTATTAGCTTCAATTACTTATTTTTGGTATTCAATGACCAACAAAAGCAACAATACCTGGTTTTATTTTTCCTACTATTTTAATAGCAGGCCGGGGTGCTTTTGTTAATACCTGAACCAAACAGATTAACATAAAAGAATCCCGGCTAAATGGCCGGGATTTTTGTTTTAAGTACTATGAATAAAAGAATTTCAATACAGGGGTTTGAAGGCAGTTTTCACCAGGAAGCCGCCCGCAATTTTTTTGGAGAGGAGGTTGCAGTCATTTGCTGCGCTACTTTCCGGGAAGTGGTAAAAATTGCCCGCAATAAAAAAGAAGCGGATGGTGCCGTTATGGCCATCGAAAATTCCATTGCCGGCAGCATCCTGCCTAACTATACTTTATTGCAAAAAAGTAACTTAAAAATTACCGGTGAGGTTTACCTGCAGATAAAACAACACTTATTGGTCAACCCCGGTGTACAACTGGAAGATATCCGTGAAGTACATTCTCACCCGATGGCCATTTTGCAGTGTATCGATTTTTTGGAAAAACACAACTGGAAACTGATAGAAACAGAAGACACGGCCCTTAGCGCAACACAGGTGCACCAGCATAAGCGCAAACATATTGCTGCGGTTGC
>JAYWAN010000021.1:0-18699 GCA_043782405.1 Chitinophagaceae bacterium | reverse complement strand
GGAGAACACATTATCTGAATTCTTTCCTTGAATCAAAGAAAAGAGCTGCCGAATCAGATTTCAGGCTGCCTACCGAAGCCCAATGGGAATATGCAGCCCGTGGCGGTCGTTCACAGGCTGATTATCCATGGGGCGGATATTACTTGCGTAATAAAAAAGGTTGCCTGTTAGCGAACTTCAAGCCAGGCCGCGGTAACTATCCCGAGGACGGTGGTTTATATACTGTAAGGGCAGATGCTTACTGGCCTAATGATTTTGGTTTATATAATATGGCCGGCAATGTTGCTGAATGGACATCTTCTTTGTATTATGAAGGCGCTTATATGTTCCAGCATGATTTGAACCCCGATATTCGTTATAATGCTAAAGAGTCTGATAAGCCCCGCGACAAACGTAAAGTTTTACGTGGCGGAAGCTGGAAAGACGTTGGCTATTACCTGCGTTGCGGAACAAGGTCTTATGAATATCAGGATACAGCAAAATCTTATATAGGTTTTCGCTGTGTAATTGACTTGCCTCCGGTATCCAAAAAACGTGGTAAATAAAACGTTTTCCAAAACTAAAGAACAAAAGAGAATGCCTGTTGATCGATCATACAGGTACCATACAATTTTTGTGTAATTAAACTTTAATATAACCTCCCAGTTAAACTTTTAAACTTTTAAATCATGCCTCACAACAAAAGAACCTTTTTAACCCTAATTGATGTATTGGTAAGTGCGGGTGCAGCAGTAATCATATTTGCTGCATGGGCAAAACTTACTCACCAGTCTTATGCAGATATGATGCTGACCATTGGTATGTGGACAGAGACCGGTATCTTTTTAGTTTATGCACTTATTGAGTGGATCAAGCCAAAGCACCATGAAGAAGATGATGAGCCGGGAGATGTTGTAATAGAGAACCCCTCTTTACAGTCGATGGATAAGATGTTGCAGCAAGCGGATATTAATCCTACCAGCCTTAAAAAATTGGGAGAAGGGTTTCAGAAGTTACACAACACGGTTGGTAATATGCATGAGATCGGTGATGTGGTAAAATCTACCGGAGACCTTAATAATAAAACAAAAGAAGCAACAACAGCTTTGGGCAGTATGACCACAGCTTTTGCAAGTAGTGCAGCTACCATGAGTAGTTTCAGTAATGCTGCAGACAGTGCAAAAGGATTCCATGAGCAGGTGCAGGTATTGACCAAAAACCTGGGCTCTTTAAATACTATTTACGAACTGGAATTGAAAGAAAGTAATAATCACCTGAAATCGCTGAATACATTCTATGGTAAATTGGCAGAAGCCAGCCAAACCATGATGGGTACGGTTGAAGACGCAGGTAAAGCTAAAGACCAAATCGGTATTCTGGCCAATAACCTTGGTAAGTTAAATGCGGTATATGGTAATATGCTGAGTGCAATGCAGGGGCGCTAATACTGTTGGTTTTGGGTATTTGATGAAACATAACCTAAAACAAACGGGTGACCGAAAACTAATTTAATCTTAACAATCGTAAATACAAAATATTATGGCTTTACCTAGAGAGCCCCGACAAAAGATGATCAATATCATGTACTTGGTATTGACCGCTATCCTGGCGCTGAATGTATCGGCCGAGATATTGGAAGCCTTTAAAACGGTGGATAAAAGTCTGATCAATTCAAGTGCGAATATTAAATCAGCAAATGATGTTCTTTATAAATCATTAAGCGATAAATTGACGGATCCCAATACAAATAAGGAACTGGCTAAAACATGGAACGAGAATGCCGGAAAAGTTAAAACCCTTTCTGATGATATCAATAACTATATCGAAAGTTTGAAGCTTGACCTTAAGAAAGGAGCCAACCTTGTTATGAAAGAAAAAGATGGTAAACAGGTTGAAGATTTTAAAGAAGATAACCTTGATGCATCCACCCGTTTATTTGAAACCAATAAAAAGGGAGAAGATCTGGAAAAGAAACTGACAGATTATAAAGCGATGGTACTGGGCATCGATTCCTCCATTGCCCGTGAATTTGCAAATAACTTTCCTGTAACCGTGGAGGTTCCAAAGGGACAAGAAGGTAAAGTAAGGAGTTTTACAACTACTTATTTTCATATGACGCCTACGGTTGCGGCGCTTACTATTTTGAGTAAATTCCAAAATAATATCAAGAACGCAGAGAACCAGGTAGTAACTTTTTGCCATAATAAAATTGGGCAGGTTGTTGTACATATGGACCAGGTAGGTGTTTTGGTTGGACAAAGTTCTAATTATTTGATGCCCGGCCAGGAACTGACTGTTACTGCAGGTGTAGGTGCTTACAGTTCATCAGCGAATCCAAGCATATCAATTAATGGTAGCTCTGTGGCAGTTGATAAAGGGCAGGGTACTTATAAAACAACAGTTAGCGGTGCAGGCGAACATACCGTGGCCATCAACGTAACTTTTAAAGGTGAAGATGGGAAGATTGTTAGTGTTCCTTCAACCGTTAAATATGTAGTTGGAACGCCCGGTGGCGCTGCCGTAATGCTTGACAAGATGAATGTGTTTTATATCGGTGTTCCTAACCCGGTTTCTATTTCTTCTGGAACTGGTTGGGACAAAACCCGTGTTTCTATGAGTGGTGGCAGTATCTCACCATCCGGAGCCCCCGGTAAATTCACCGTAACAGTTAGCGCTGTTGGTGCGGCCTCAATCACTGTTGATGCCGACGGTAAAAAAAGCTCCTATGATTTTCGTGTAAAAAGAATTCCTGATCCTATATTTAAAGTAGGTGATGGTAAAGTAAGGATGCCGTCTGTTTCCTTTAAAAGCCAGCAATACTGCAGGGCAGAATTAGAGAATTTTGATTTTGATACCAAGTATAGCATCGTAAGTGCAACGGTTTATTTTTCGGGAGCCAATTTCCCCAATGTTGCTACGGCACAGATAAACGGAAATGGTCTTGCGGGCCTTTCCAACTTTATAACGCGTTGTGGTCCCGGCTCTGTGGTAACTTTCGATAATGTGAAAGTTTCTGGCCCGGATGGTGTTCGGGTAATTGAAGGCAAATCAATTGCATTATATTAATTAAATGAAAATAGTAACTATGAAAAAAGGTTTGGTAAAGTACCTGTTATTGGTGATGTGCTTAGGCATATTTAGTAGCCTTAAGGCGCAAACGAAAAAGCGTGCAGTTACAAAACGTACTACAACACATAAAACTACAAAGACAAAAACCAAAGCTAAAGTAGAACCCACGGTTGCAGTTACTGATACCGTAAAAAATGTTGCTGTTGTTGCTGCTCCTGCGGTTTTCAATGACAGTTTACCTATTCCTGTGATAAAGAAATCACTGCGGCCGGATATGGGTGTGGATGCATTAACGGCAACGGGATTAAAAGATCGTACCCCATTGGCCTATGAGAATTTGCGTGCAGACGATGCCATGTTCCGCCATAAAATATGGAGAGAGATCGATACAAGGGAAAAATTAAACCTGCCTTTTCGCTATTCTGCCAATGAGGATAATGGTAACCAGCGGTTCATTTCTATATTATTAAAAGCAATTGATGATAGTGCCGTAACCGTATTCAGTAATGTTGACGACAGGTTTACCACACCTATGACAAAAAGTGAAGTGGCGAAAGTGATCGGTGGCGATTCTATTCCTGTACCTATTATTGACTCAAATGGTGTACAAACCGGGGTTGTTTATAAACGCCCTGAGATTAACCTTGATTCTTTCTATAAATTCAGGATAAAAGAAGAAGTGATCTTTGATAAAGAAAGCTCCCGCTTATTCTGGAGGGTGCTGGGTATTGCTCCGGTTAAGAATGTAATTACTTCAATGGGTATTAATCTTGGCGAATCTGAATTGTTCTGGGTTTATTATCCCGATATGCGACCCATTTTCGCAAAATATGAAGTATATAATGGAAAAAACTTCGGTGCCCGCATGACCTGGGAGGAATTGTTTGAAGGACGTATGTTCTATGGCAGGATTATAAAAAGCACTATTGACAATCCTTATGACCTGTATATAAAAAATTACAAGGGCTTACAGGATAATACTATCCTGCAATTACTGGAAGGTGAAAATATCAAGGAAAAGATATTTAACTACGAACAGGATCTCTGGAGTTACTAATTGAACTTTATAACAATTTTATTATAGCCCCCCGATTTTATCGGGGGGCTATTTTGTGAATGGTAATGCATGAGGAATAAATGTATAATACCCGGTATGGGGTATTGTTAATACTGATTGCTTTGGCTATCTTCGTAACGGTTTTTCATAGGATATTGGATTTTAAAACGGGGCCGGATTTCTATCCAGGCCCCTTGATTTTTTAATACTACCTGTGTGGGCTAAGTGCTGAAATGACTGGTCAGCACTTTTGCTTTGGACTTACCAATCACTGCTGCAATATCTTTTTCTGTCCTATTCTTTATATTCTTTACCGATTTAAATTCCTTTAAAAGCAGCTCAGCAGTTGCCTTCCCTATCCCTTTAATTTGTTCCAGTTCATTTGTAAAAGCCCCCTTGCTCCTGATCTTGCGATGATAGGTAATGCCATGATTGTGTACTTCATCCCTGATACGGCGTATCAGTTTAAGGCTCTCACTGTCCCAGGGTAATTTAACCGATTGTGTATCGCCCGGGAAAAAGATCTCTTCCTCATTTTTAGCCAGGCCTATAACCGTGGTTGTGCCTGGCATATTCAATGCATGGATACTTTCCATGGCTGCGCTTAGCTGTCCTTTGCCTCCGTCGATAATTACCAACTCGGGAAGTGAACTGTTTTCATCTAATAATCGTTTATAACGCCGGTAAACCACTTCTTTCATCGTGGCGAAATCATTGATACCCACAACAGTCTTTACATTATAGCGACGATAATCGGCTTTGCTGGGTTGCCCGTTTTTAAAACATACCACCGCCGATACGGGGTAAGTTCCGTGTAAATTAGAGTTATCAAAGCATTCAATATGAAAAGGAGTAGCTGGTAATTGCAGGTCTTTTTGTAACTGGTGCAATACTTTTAGTTTTTCATCTTCGGTCTTATCCTCAAGATTAAGCATCTTCTTTCGCCGCAATTCTCCCCTGAAAAAATCTACATTCTTTTGAGAGAGCAATAAGAGTTTCTTTTTATCACCGGTTTTTGGAACCGTGGTCAATATGTCTTTTTCGAAATATTCTATTTTAAATGGAACAATGATTTCCTTTGTATCACTGTTAAAAGCTGATCTTAATTCTGCTATGGCAAATGACAGGATCTCTGCCGCGGTTTCTTCTAGTTTTTTTTCCAACAGGATGGTTTTCGTTTGCACGATAGTACCTGCATTTACAGCGAGGTAATTTACATAAGCTGTATTCCCGTCTTCTACGATGGAAAAAACATCTACGGTTCCTATTTTGGTGTTCACTACGGTTGACCTGGATTGATAAGATTGCAGGTGTTCGATCTTTTTTTGATACACAGCGGCCTTTTCAAATTCCAGGCTTTGAATATATTGCTGCATTTCCTTTTTAAAATGCTGTATAACAGAGCTAAGGTTTCCTTTTAAAAGATTGGTCAATTGCCGCAGTTCTTCATTATAATCTTCAACTGTTTGCAACCCTTCACAAGGGCCTTTACAATTTCCTAAATGATATTCCAGGCAGACTTTGAATTTCCCTTTTTTAATATTGTTTGCAGTTAAATTCAGTTTGCAATTACGCAATAATATGTTTTGCCTGATAAAATCGAGCAGCTCTTTTACTTTTTGTACAGATGTGTAGGGCCCCAGGTATTGTGAGCCGTCGTTTATTTTTCGTCTTGTAAAGAACACTCGGGGAAAAGGCTCTTTTTTGATTACGATGTAAGGATAAGTTTTACTGTCCTTCAGGCTAATATTGTATTTGGGTTGAAACTCCTTGATCAGGGTATTCTCCAAAAGAAAAGCGTCCTGCTCGTTGTTTACAATGGTAAACTCAATATGATGGATACGTTTTACAAGTTCCTGCGTTTTATTGGTAGTAAATGTTTTTGAAAAATAAGAACTTACCCGCTTGCGTAAATGCTTTGCTTTGCCTACGTAGAGTAATTCATTGGCCGAATCAAAATACTTATAGATACCCGGTTGAGTGGGAATAGAAGAAGCAATAGCAGAAAATTCTTTTTGTGTCATGGTGTATCAAAAATTCCAGGTAATTCTTTCTTCTTTCTCAACAGCTGAAGTTCCGTTGGGCAGGTCAACAATAGTAGTGAGTTTACACCATTTATTACTTTGCCAGGTCAACTGGAGTGTTTTGTTGGGGCTGATATTTTTAAGCATATAGATCCTTTTTACATTTTCGGTATTGGGGTCTACATAAACGTCCCAGTGACTTAGGGTCATTGAATCGGGTAATTTACCAATAGCATCATAGGTAAATGTAAAGGCATCAATGGAGCGATCCATAAATTTCTTTTCGCTGAATAAAGTGATAAGATTTGCAGAATCTATTTCGGGGTGCAAAAATTCTTTGAAAGCTTCATTGAGTTCTTCTGTCTTTAACCATATTGAATCGGTATGATCCTTAACTGTTGTATATTTTATAGGATTTATTCCCTTTTGAATTATTTCAACGATCTGCCCCTTTAAATAAGAAGAGACCGGGAAGAATGCTTCTTTTTCATTTACAGGTACTGTTTTTTCCTTTTCTTTTTCTTTTGGGGAATTGGTGCAGGATTGCAGTAGTACAATTGACAGAACGGGAAGGAGGATCTTCATCTTTCAAAATTAAACGGAAACCGCCGTAAAACAAAACCGCAAATTCCGGTGGCGGAGAGTTTAAGCATTTTTTATGATTCAAATAAAAACGCAACAAATCAATAGAGAATTGTTGCGTTTTAAGTATGTTACTGAATCTCTTCTTTATTAAAAACTTTTTACTAATCCTACTTTAAGCCCTACGTTGTAGAGGTTTTCATTAAATGTATATTTTTTGTTGTAGGTAGATAATAACTGGTAACGGAACTGGGGCCCCATCTGGAGCGTATACCCACCTAATTTATAATTGACATAAGTTTCAACGCCGGTATTCATATTCCACCTGCGCAGGAGTGAAGGATCGGAAATGTAATTCTTATAATCTGAAGAGATAAGATTAACAGTTCCTCCCATAACAAAAGTTGGCTGCAGAGACGCACCAACATACCAGCCCATATTATCATTACCTGCCAGTTTTAAGGCAATCCCTACCGGTAAAGAGAACTGGTAGGTTTTGTTATGCAAGGTAACCGGCTGCAAGCCCGAAGAATTAGAAAGCGTGGATGTTCTTGATGACAGGTAAGGGTTACCGTTGTTTTGATCATTCATCAGTAATGTGGTCAATATCGGGTGATTGGTTTGATCTGCCTTTATGCTGTAGTTGGTATAATTTAGCTGAACGCCTGCTTTAACCAGGAAATTCTTGGTAAGCGAATAGGCAAACCCAACCCCTGCTTCCAATCCTAATCCGGGTTTCTGGTATATTGTCTTATCAACAGGAGCTCCGCTGCCTGCGCCTGCAGTCAAACTATTGGCAAGTGCGTCGTTTTTTACATTGCTGTTCAAATTGCGGTAGCCAAAATTAGGGGTTGCATAAATTTCCATTGCTATACGGTCTTTCCATTTTTGACGCCCAGGCTTATTGTGCAAAGCATAGTCTTCCATCCAGGCTTTTTCTTCGGGAGATACCATTTTTTTATTGCCGGTAATTTTATTTTTTACAGCTGGGCCTTCAGTGGCAACAAGTGATATGCTTTCTTCTTTTGTATCAAGGGTGGCTGGTATATTTTTAAGTGTAACTTTATTTTGATCAACTATATTCTTATCGGTTAATTCGGCAGAATTGGTAGCGTTAGAAAAGGAATTGTTACTGTTGTTTGAATTGGCCTTTTTATTTAAAAGCGCTACTTCGGTAAGCAACCGGTTTGATCTTATATAATTATCAAGTGATTCAATAAGACCGTCGTTCTTAGCTATTCTTAGTCTGCTGGCGGAAGAATTATTAGTATTTGCATCATTCCGGCTGGCATTCATTACAGGTGAATTATCCGCATCATTAGAGGATACTATGCTATTACCTGTTTGTGTTGTAGCTGAATTCTCCGGCTGCTGGTTATTGCCGGTTGCTGATCCGGTATTTTGCGTTTTTGCATTACCGGTAGTGTTATTACCGCTTCCATTTGTTGAACTGTTGATGCGGGCAATATTTTTGGCGCCGTTATTGTCACCAGTATTAAGGTAGCCGATCAGCAGCAGCGCTATGATCAACAGTATACTCATGGCAATAGAGGGCCATTTGCGGCCCGGGTGCAAGTCGTTATAAATGCTGTGCCAAACCCGTTTGGAAGGGTACATCCTGAACTCATCAGACTTTTCCTTCAACAGTTGCTCAAACTTATCCGTATAAATTCTTCTCTCCATCTTTCACAAAAGCGTTTAGTTACCGGTATTTCAAAAAATTGGATTTATAATAAAAAATATTACCGGGGTGCAACAGCTGCATAGAGGACTGTTTTTTCCCGTGGTCTTTGAATAATTTTTTTCCTCATTAGAATCTCTTCCAGCATCGCTTTTGCCCTGGTATACTGACTACGGCTGGTGCTCTCTTCAATATCAAGCAACATCGCGATCTCTTTGTGCGAGAAACCTTCAATTGCATAAAGGTTAAGCACTGTTCTGTAACCCAATGGCAACATCCTGATGCATTCCACCACCTGCTTTGCCTGCATGATGGAAGGGATCATATCCTCTTTTATGTGAACGCTGTTAGCATGAATGATGTCAACGCTTTCAGCAAATTTTTTATTTTTTTTCAGGATATTGATGCAGGTATGAACAACAATTCTCCTGATCCAGCCTTCCAATGCACCTTCATTCCTGTATTGATGCATTTGGGTAAACACTTTAATGAATCCTTCCTGCAACATATCTTCCGCATCTTCGCGGTTCTTTGCAAAACGATAGCAAACCCCCAGCATCCGTGGGCTAAAACGATTATACAATGCTTCCTGCGAGGCAGCATTGTTTCTAAGACATCCGGCTAGCATTAGCTCTTCCGTCATATTTGTGCTTGGTTTACCCTATAAATATAGACAAAAAACGAGGAAAACTAGCTGCATGGCCAAGAAAAACGCCCCGTTTGTAGGGGGCATTTTTATTAGCAATAGGATTATTTTTTAACCAACTGGTTATCAGTGTTTAATATATACAATTACGGCACTGTTACAGTAAGAGAGATGGAATTTACCAATCCATTTTAGCAGGTTATTAATTTTACACCCATTGGGCCTTCAAGCTAATTTTTTATTTTTTCCTTTCCAAACTATCAGCCGGGTAATTTGCTTTGATGGTATCCCTTAAAGCAGCAGCCCAATTTGAAAGTGTAAATTTTTGTTCATCGCTTAGTCTTGCGTCTTTATGTATCCATAAATAAGAATCAAGGGGCATTTCATTTTTTTTCACTGTTTCAATAATATCATTAAATCTTCTGTATTGTTTTCCGATACGGTAAGAACCAAATTCGGAAAAATTCAACCCTCTTTTTCCGTCCTGTATATGACTATTTAGCCACCAGGCTACAGGTTGTACATAAGAATACCAGGGATATTTTGTGTTATTGCTGTGGCAGTCGTAACAGCTCGTTTGCAAAATATCCAGCACATCCTGCGGCACAGTATATTTTTTTGTGATGTCATTTTCGCCAATACTTTCCGATTTATTTTTCGAGGGGCGAAAGAACTGTATGATAATAAAAGCGAATAATAAAATCTGGAAACTGCGCCGAAGAATTTTTTTCATGATTATTCTAATTTAACGAATGTGTTTATCCTGTAAAGAATCATTTAACTGCAGTTAAAACTGTTCCCTTCATTTCTTTTGGAATGGGCAGGCCCATCATGGTTAAAATGGTTGGGGCAATATCGCCCAATTTCCCGGGATTGATGATTCCTTTCCAGTTATTGTCAATGATAAAGAACGGAACAAGGTTAAGTGTATGTGCTGTATTGGGTGTTCCGTTTTCATTGATCTCGTAATCAGCATTGCCATGATCGGCGGTGAGAAAAACTGCATAATCATTTTCCAAAGCAGCAGTTACCACTTTTGCAACACAACTGTCAACCGTCTCCACTGCTTTTATCACGGCGTTCCAAACACCAGTATGTCCAACCATATCTGCATTGGCATAATTAAGACAGATAAAATCGGCTGTCTTATTTCTTAATTCAGGGAGTATGGCTTCAGTCACTTCATATGCGCTCATTTCGGGTTGCAGGTCGTAGGTCGCCACTTTTGGCGAGGGTATCATTATTCTTTTTTCCCCTTCAAAAGGTATTTCCCTGCCGCCACTGAAGAAGAAAGTGACGTGCGGATATTTCTCTGTTTCAGCGATCCGTATCTGTGTCCTGTTGTTTTGCTGTAAGATTTCTCCCAGTGTGTTCTTAAGATCATCGTTTTCAAAAACAACGTTCACGTTTGTAAAACTATGGTCATACTGTGTCATGGTGGTATACTGCAGGTCGAGTTTTTTCATCCCAAAATCGGGCATATCCGTTTGCGTTAGTACCTGGGTAATTTCACGACAACGATCTGTCCTGAAATTAAAGCAGATCACCGCATCGCCATCCTTAATTGATGCCAGTCCGGTTTTGATGACCGGTTTAATAAATTCGTCTGTTACACCTGCAGCATAAGATGCTTTTACGGCTGCAAATACATCCGTGGTTTCAAGACCGGAGCCATGCACCATTGCATCATAAGCCAGTTTTATCCGTTCCCAGCGTTTATCCCTGTCCATGCCATAATAACGGCCGGTAACGGTGGCTATTTCCCCCACCGTATTTTTTAAATGTTCCTGCAGTTCAGTTAAAAAACCTAGTCCGCTTTTAGGATCGGTATCCCTGCCATCTGTAAAAGCATGGATCAACAAATTAGGTAAACCTTCAGTTGCACAAAGACTTGTAATAGCTTTCAGGTGATCAATGTGCGAGTGTACACCACCGTTACTAACCAGCCCAATGAGGTGAAGAGGCCTATTATTATCCTTTGCATAACGGATGGCTTTAAGCAGCACATCATTGCTTACAAATTCACCCGTTCTAATAGCGACATTAATGCGCTGCAGTTCCTGATAAACGATCCTGCCGGCGCCTAAATTAAGGTGCCCTACTTCGCTATTCCCCATCTGGCCATCTGGCAACCCAACGTCCTCACCGCAGGTGATCAATGTAGTATTTGGATATTTTATGTAAAGCGAGCTTACAAATGGGGTATTGGCATGCTGAATGGCATCGCTGCTTTTAATTTTACCAAGGCCCCATCCATCCATGATAATTAGTATGACTTTCTTATCTTTCATTTGGTAAAACTAAAATATTTGCAGCTAAAAGACCTTAATTCCTGTCTGCTGCTATAAAAACAGTTTGTATAGCCTTCATTTTAACAGAGCTTGGCACGTTTTTAGTGAAATTATAATGATCTAAATTAATACCATGAAACGATTTTTTACCTTTTTAACTGCCACGGTTTTATTATCCTCTTTTACTGTATTCTCGAGCATTGATGAAGTGGTGGCGGCATTAAAAACGGGGAATGCTGCCCAGGTTGTCAAATTCTTTGACAATACCGTTGAAATAACGATCCCTGATAAAAGCAACAGTTACAGTAAAAGCCAGGCCGAACTTGTACTGAAGGATTTTCTCAGCAATAACCCTGTGAAAGGTTTTGAAGTGTTACATAAAGGGGAGAATGGGGGTTCACAATATTGTATTGGCACACTGATTACAACTGCCGGTTCATTCCGTACCACTATCTTCATGAAGCAGAAAGGCGATAAGCAATTATTGCAGGAGATAAGGTTTGAAAGCCACTGATCAATGATCCATATATTTTTCACCGATGACCCTGAAATTTTCAGGGTTTTGTTTTTCTGTTCTGCGTAGCTTTGCCCGTATGAATTATAACCAGCAATTGGATCAATTGATAAAAAACGCACTGCAGGAAGATATCGGTGACGGGGATCATTCCACCCTGGCGAGTATTCCGCCGACTGCGGATGGCAAAGCAGTTTTAATGATCAAAGAAGATGGTGTGCTGGCCGGGATGGCTGTAGCTGAAAAAATTTTCAGGCATATGCAACCCGATATCGATTTCAATGCATTGAAGCAGGATGGTGAACTGATGAAAAACGGTGACACAGCTTTTGAGATAAGGGCAAAAGTGCATACCATCTTGCAATGCGAAAGGCTGGTATTGAACTGTATGCAGCGCATGAGCGGTATTGCAACATTAACCTGTGAGTATGTAGAAAAATTAAAAGGCTATAAAACAAAGTTATTGGACACCAGGAAGACAACACCCGGTTTCCGCCTGCTGGAAAAGGAAGCTGTGCGCATTGGTGGCGGTATCAATCACCGTTTTGGTTTGTATGACATGATCATGTTAAAAGATAACCATATTGATTACTGTGGCGGAATTGAAAAAGCGATCGGGAAAGCATACGATTATGTTCAGACAAAAAAAAACGGATTAAAAATAGAGGTGGAGACAAGAAATATTGATGATGTAAAAAAAGTGATGGCTACAGGAAAAGTTGATCGCATCATGCTCGACAATTTTACCCCGGTGCAGATCACCGAAGCTTTGCAGATAATAAACGGTAAATATGAAACGGAAGCCAGTGGCGGGATAAATATAAGTAATATTGAAACCTATGCTGCCACAGGTGTTGACTATATTTCCAGCGGCGCCATAATACACCAGGTAAGAAGCCTGGACCTTAGTTTGAAAGCCAGTACAATTTAAAACCGGCCATTTACTATTTATCATTTTTTCAATTCCTGGAATATGAGTAAAAAGAAAATATTTCTTAATTCACCCAATGGACTCGTTTACAGTACCGACCCCAATTTTAAACTGCCGGGTATTGATAGGGAAGAACATGAGGGATTACCCCCAGGCCAGCAAAAAATAAAGATCAGGCTGGATACCAAACATCGTGCAGGCAAGGCCGTTACTTTGATAGAAGGGTTTATTGGCAAACAAAATGACCGTGAAGAATTGGGAAAAAAATTAAAAACATTCTGCGGAACAGGCGGTTCCGTAAAGGAGGGCGAAATAATTATACAGGGCGATAACCGCGATAAGGCTTTGCATTGGTTGTTGAAGAACGGCTATTCGGCCGCAAAGAAAATTTAACTCCTTTATTTATTTGTTCATGGAATAACTTAATGCTCCGCTGGGACATTTTATTACCTGTTCAATAATTTGTTGCGTTGTTGCTTTGCTCACATCGATCCATGGCTGGTGTTTTGGATCGAACACTTCACCCAGGCCCTTTACACAATTAGCGGAGTGAATACACAGATCAGGTTTCCAGATGACGGTCACTTCACCGTTGCTGTAATGAAGAGTTTTTAGGGGCATTTCAATCGGTTTTAATAATGATGCAATCGTAATTTACAATAAAAGGGAAATTTTATGCTTATTTTTACATCAAATCCATTGCATGGTTTCTAAAATATCAGAAGGGATCACTATCAGTGTTGATACCTATTATCAACCTGATTACAGTAATCCTGTTAACAGTGAATTCATGTTTGCTTATCGCATCACCATTGAGAATAATAATGCATTCCCTGTTAAACTTTTACGAAGGCACTGGCATATTTATGACAGCAATGGAAGTATAAGGGAGGTTGAAGGTGAGGGTGTTGTGGGGGTGCAACCGCAAATTAACCCGGGTCAATCATACCAGTATATCAGCGGTTGTAACCTGCGTACCGAGATGGGAAAAATGTATGGCACTTACCTGATGGAGAATATCAGTAATAAGAAAACATTTGATGTGGTTATTCCTTCATTTGAAATGGCCGCCCCCTTCAAGCTGAATTAATTGTATTTATATCGTTTTTCCGTGTACCTTTAAGGCGCTTATTTGGGCAGTTTACTGTGTGGGCTGATGCCTGTTTATTTTATAACAACCCCTGTAGTGAACAGGGTTAAAAAATTTGTACAAGTCTTTATGTCGAAAATCACTTTTTCAAACCGCAACAATGATTTTTATCAAAGCGTTAAAGCTGCTGTAGAAGAATATTTTGAACATAAGCAATTAAAAAAGACGGGCAACTGGCGATTGTACAGCAAAACCATTATCCTTGTTGGTTCGGCCATTACCATGTATTGTTTACTTTTATTTGTGCCCATGAATAACTGGTGGGGTTTATTATTGTGTGCATCGATGGGTTTTGTTTTTGCCAGTATCGGTTTCAGCGTGATGCACGATGCCAACCACGGCAGCTATTCAACAAAACCCTGGTTAAATGACCTCTTGGGGTTAAGCGCAAATGCTTTGGGAGCAAGTTCTTTTTTCTGGAAGCAAAAGCACAATATCATCCACCATACTTATACTAATGTAGATGGCATTGATGATGATATTGCAAAAAGCCCCATCATCCGTCAATGCGAATCTCAAAAATGGGTGCCGGCACATAAGGTCCAGCATTTATACCTTGTTCCCATTTATGCACTCTCTTCCATTTTCTGGTTATTCTTTATGGATTTTACAAAATATTTTACCCGTAAAATTTATACTACTGATGCTTGGAAAATGACTTTGAAAAATCATATCATCTTTTGGGTTACCAAAATATTATACTTCAGTTTTTACATTGTTCTTCCTATAATGGTATGGGGCTTTTTACCCTGGCTGGCAGGTTTCTTTTTATTACACGCCACCATGGGTTTAACGCTTTCCCTTGTATTTCAACTGGCGCATGTAGTGGAGAATACAGAGTTTGAACATGTACCGCTGGATGAAACGAAACATATTGAAACGGCATGGGCCGAACACCAGGTAAGAACCACAGCAAATTTTGCAATGGGAAATAAGGTGATCTCCTGGTTTGTAGGAGGATTGAATTACCAGATAGAGCATCATCTTTTTCCAAAAGTGAGCCATATCCATTATCCGGCCATCAGTAAGATAGTCATGGAAAAATGCGCAGCGTATAAACTGCCTTATAATCAATATCCAACCATGCGTGAAGCGCTTGCTTCTCATTTCAGGGTGATGAAATACCTCGGAAAGAAACCCGCAATGGCGCACCAACAGGTGCAGGCGGCTTAAGGTTTATACTTCGCTTCCTGGAAAATTGTTTCTGCATCCGTCGCCATCAATTGCAGTAAACTTAGTTTTGAATTTTTTTGCATATACTTTTTTACGATTTGCCAGCCGGCAAATGAACCGATATTCCCCGGGGAAGCATCACCTAATTCCTGCGTCTTGGGGCCTTCCCCAACATAATTTTTAATGATACTGTTATCGATGGTCTGTAAAAAATTATTTTGTACAAAGAGATCCCATACCGCTTTTTCGTGTTGGTAGGTATCATCGAGCTGCTCTTTCGTATAGCCGATCAGTTTATATTCTTCCGTATGGGGAAGCAATTTAGCCAATACAAATAACCTTTTGCCCTTTTCCACCATTTGCTGGATGAGGGGTTTGTCTTCCATTTTTTCGGGATACATATCAAGTACTATATTTTTCATACAGTTAATGGCTATATACCCTGGTTCAAAACGGTTGGTGATATAATCAGGATAGGTTTCCTGTACCATCCCGGTTTTGTATATGGGATAATTCTTTCCCAGGTGATGGTGTAAACCTATAATGATGGCGTCATCGGCAAGGATATCGCCAAAGCCATCCAGCGGGCCGATATAAGTAATGATCTTGTTAGGAGCCTTATAATCCGGAAAATAATATTTTAAAAACTGCAACCCCAGCTTGATATCTTTTTCGTAAGGGGTGAAATCTTTAAAAATTACCTGGGTACTGTCATACACATTTCTAAAAGCCCTTATAAATCCGTGCACATAGTTAGCGATGCTATCGGCGCTCCATTTTGGATCGGCGCCTAATATTGTGGTGATAAAATTTTCACCGAAAGCCGGGTACTTTGCCTGTAGCCGGTCAAGTTGTGTATTGAAGTTAACCGTATCGAGCCCGAACAGCTCTTTTTCAAACCTTTGGGTGCTTAATTCAACCTTAATATTTGATACATCGGGTATCTTATCGCCGGTATTACAGGAGAAAAGAAAGACAGGTATAAACAGGCAGGCTGTTATCAATCTCATATAGTAAAATGCTTTTGAATGATTTAACTTTGCAAAGAAATAGAATAATTCCTAACTATAAAGTTAAAGCACATTAGTGGCTTAGTTGTATGAAAATATTTTTAGCGCAACAAAACTATCACATCGGAAATTTCGAAAGCAACACAAAGAAAATAATTGATGCCATAGAACTGGCCAAACAACAGGGCGGCGACCTTATCGTATTCAGTGAATTAAGCGTTTGTGGTTATGCTCCAAGTGATTTCCTGGAATTCGATGATTTTATTAAAAAATGTTACGCTTCCATTGATCAAATTAAAGAACATGCAGATACCATCGGTGTGTTAGTAGGTGCACCCGACCGTAATCCGGTAAAAGAAGGTAAAGACCTCTTTAATGCGGCTTATCTTTTATATGAAAAAGAAATAAAGGGGATTGCGCATAAGACCTGCCTGCCCAATTATGATGTGTTTGATGAATATCGTTATTTTGAACCTTCTTACGAATGGAACATAATGGAGTTTAAAGGAAAAAAACTGGCAGTAACCATTTGTGAAGATATCTGGAACCTTGGAGATAATCCCATGTACCGCATTTGCCCGATGGATAAACTGATGCAATACCAGCCGGATGTAATGATCAATTTATCTGCTTCACCATTTGATTATACCCATCACCAGGACAGGAAAGCAACAATAAAAGCCAACGTTGTTAAATATAAGATACCTATGTTTTATTGCAACAGTGTTGGCAGCCAGACAGAAATTGTTTTTGATGGTGCATCATTGGTATTTGATGCAAATGCTAATTTATGCGGCCAGCTTACGGAATTTACTGAAGCGATGGAATCATTTATATTGAATGATGACGGAACAATTGCGGCCCCGGTAATTGAAAAAGCAAGTGATGTGCCGGGCCAGCAGCTTGAACCCATACAGCTTGAAGAAAACCTGCATATTGCCCAGGTACATGATGCCATTGTGATGGGCATCAGGGATTATTTTTCAAAAATGGGTTTTACTAAAGCCATCGTTGGCAGTAGTGGTGGTATCGATAGTGCAGTTACATTGGTATTGGCCTGTGAAGCATTGGGTGCTGCAAATGTCGGTGCTGTATCAATGCCTTCAGCTTATTCTACCCCGCATTCTGTTGATGATGCAGAACAATTAAGTGTAAACCTGGGTAATCCATACAATATGCTCCCGATCAAAAAAATTTATGAAAGTTTTTTGAGTGAATTGAAACCGGTCTTTAAAGACTCACCCTTTGGCATAGCCGAAGAAAATATACAAAGCCGTACCAGGGGCAGCCTGTTAATGGCCATTGCAAATAAGCTGGGTTATATCCTGTTGAACACTTCCAATAAGAGTGAACTTGCCACGGGTTATGGTACTTTGTATGGTGATATGGCCGGAGGGTTGGGAGTACTAGGTGATTGTTATAAATTACAGGTATACGCTTTGGCAAAATATATCAACCGTAATGGCGAAGTGATCCCCCAAAATATTATCACGAAAGCGCCAAGTGCTGAATTGAGGCCGGGGCAAAAAGACACCGATTCACTGCCCGATTATTCCATTCTTGATAAAATTTTGTACCAGTATATTGAACGGACACAGGGCCCCAATGAAATTAAAATGCAGGGGTTCGATGCATCGATAGTGGACAAAGTATTGAAAATGGTAAATATGAATGAATACAAGCGCAACCAGTTTTGCCCAATCATACGCATTTCACCCAAGGCATTCGGTGTGGGCAGAAGAGTGCCAATAGTAGGCAAGTATTTAAGTTGAGGGTATCCTTTTCTGTTACACTTATTCATTAGTGTAACCCGTAAAAATTAATGAAACAGATAACCTGCAATTATATCTTCTCTACCACCACGGCTGTTCCATAAGCCAACACCTCATTGATTCCTGCCATTACTTCATTGGCATCGTAACGCATATTAATGATCGCATTGGCGCCGCGTTCATTGGCATGTTGCAGCATTAACTGGAAGGCTTCTTCCCTGGTTTTTTCGCACAATTCTACATAAATACTGATTTTGCCGCCAAACATGGCCTGGAAACCGCCACCAATATTACCCAGCAGGCTACGGCTGCGCACTGTAATGCCGCGTACCAGGCCTAAATGTTTGATAATACGGTAACCTTCTAAATTATTTGCTGTGGTAATTAATTGCTGGTCTATCATGATAAAATTTTTTCTTTAAAGTTAATGCCATTTTAACAAAGTTTTGCCCCATTCATCAATACGGCAATTTTTTTGTTATGCATTGTTCGTATTTTGCAAATCGATTACTATTTTGGTATGATTATAGCCAGAATGAACTAAACAACAAATTATTATATGGTTCAAACATCAGAAGACATCCGTTTGCTCAATGAAAAGATCAGTCATGCAGCAGGATTTGTAACCCGTATCAATGATGAGCTAAGCAAAGTAATTGTTGGCCAGCAAAGCATGATAGAAAGATTGCTGATCGGCCTTCTCAGCAATGGCCATATATTATTGGAAGGTGTACCCGGACTGGCAAAGACTTTATCTATTAAATCATTGGCACAATCGGTACACGCCAATTTCAGCCGTATACAGTTTACCCCCGACCTC
>JAYWAN010000020.1:0-18704 GCA_043782405.1 Chitinophagaceae bacterium | reverse complement strand
ATCTAAACAATAAAGCCATTTTTACATTAACCCATCCTTTTATATAATTGATAATGGCACCGGCCAGGCTGGTACTGCCCACAATAAAAAGAGAATAGGAAGTGGCCAGCTTGGGCTGGATATGAAAAATGTACACCAGTACCGGTACGGTAAGTATGGAACCGCCGCCGCCGATAAGCCCCAGCGAAATGCCAATGAGAGCGGCAGCGATATAACCGAGTATCTCCATGTTGAACAAAAAGATTGTGCGATGAAATTACTCTAATTCCTCAACCCGTGTATAATTTTTATACAGTAACCTCAGCATGGCTGGCAATACAATCAGCAACAGCGGCATCGCTATTATGAAGCCACCAATAACGGCAATGGCTAGTGGCTGATGCAGTTGTGCACCTGTGCCGATACCTAATGCCAGCGGGGTAAGGGCGATGATTGCACCCAGAGCCGTCATTAATTTGGGGCGCAGCCTGGTGGAGATGGAATAGATGATGGATTCATCGACGGATTTCTCCTCCAGTGATTTTTTGAATTGCAGGAAAGTGAAGATGGCATTTTCCCCGATGATGCCCACGATCATGATCAGCCCGGTATAACTGCCCACATTCAATGCCGTGTGGGTGAAGTACAGGGCCAGGTAACTTCCGGATATGCCCAATACGGAAATGATCAATATCAATACCGCCACTTTAAAATCTTTGAAAAGAAAAAGAATGACTCCGAATACCAACAGGCTTGCACTGATCAGTATCATCAGCAATTCTTTAAACGACTGTTGCTGCTCGGCATAAGCGCCACCGTATTCGATATGATAACCCTGCGGCAGGATAATCTTCTCTTTTATTCTTTTTTGTAAGTCTTTGATCACGCCTCCCAGGTCGCGTTTATTTAAACGGGCAGTGATTACGCCCATTGATTGAAGGTTCTGCCTTTCTATTTCCGCATCACCGGCGTCTACCCGCACTGTAGCCAGCTCGCTGATGGGTTTTAATTTCCCCGAGGGCAGAAATATCTCCAGGCGGCTAAGGTCTGCAACGGTCATCTGCCTGCTTCCTGGGTACAGTATGCGGATATTGTTGACCTGTTCATTTTCGAAAATGGTACCCACAACATTGCCTTGGGATGAACTTTGTAACTGGTATTGCAGGTTAGCCGGGGTGATACCAAACTGTGCAAGCTTCGTGTAATCGGGCTCGATAGTTACGGATGGGCCGGCGATAACGATCCCGTCAAATACATCCGCCGTTCCGGGTACCTCATTTAGTATAGCACCTGCCTGTTGCGATAGCTCTCTTAGCTTTTTTGGATCATCGCCGAATATCTTTACTTCCACCGGTTCTACAGAACTGGTGAGGTCTCCCAGCATATCATTGATCACTTGTCCAAATTCTATCCGGAGCGCTGGTTGTGATGCCTCAATTTTTTTCCGGATATCGTCAATGACTTCTTCAGTAGTTCTCTTCCTGTTCTTTTTTAGCTGGATCAAATAATCGCCCCTGTTGGGTTCAGTGATAAAAAAACCCATTTGTGTTCCGGTCCTCCTGCTGTAGGCTTCCACTTCGGGTACAGTGATGATCAGTTTTTCGGCTTCCCTTAATATCCTGTCTGTTTCCTCCAATGAAGTGCCCGGCGGTGAATTATAGTCGAGTACGATACTTCCTTCATCCATCGCGGGCAAAAAACCGGTTTCAAGTTTTGGAAGAATGATGCAGATCGACGTTATCAGCACACCTATGATAATTAAACTGAGCCAGGGCCTGAGGATAAAAAATTTAACCCACCCCTGGTTCTTTACCTGACTGGTGTCTTTCTTTTTGGAAAATTTTTTCAATGCATCTTTTTTCCTGCTGGTTAATTTTAAATAAATAACAGGCAGCCCCAGCCAGGTTACAAAGAAGGAACAAAGCAATGTGATGATCATCGTATCGGTCATCACCTTAAAATAAGCACCTGCCACGCCACTCATTAAAATGAACGGGATAAAGATTACCATGGTACTGATGGAAGAACCAACCATGGCAGGAAATAGATATTTGATGGCTTGCTTTACCACATTGGCGCTGTATTCCTTTGGATGTTCTTCCTGGGTACGGTGTATCTGTTCAACAACCACTATGGCATCATCTATTATTAAACCAATGGCAGCAGCAATGGCACCCAGTGTCATGATATTGAAAGTATAGCCCAATGCATACAATATAATCAGTGTAAGCGCCAGCGTTACAGGTATGGTGATGAGAATGGTAGCACTTGCTTTAAGTGAACGAAGAAAAATGACGGCAACGATAATGGCCAGTAATAATCCTATCCATAAGCTATCACTCACACTTTTGATGGAATCGTTTACAAAATCGGCCTGTATATAATATGGCTTGATGGTAACATCTTTTGGGAGAAGGGTTTTTAAAGCTGTAATCTTTTCCTGCATGGCCGCCGACAACTCTACTACATTGGAATTCGGCTGCTTTATAATGGCCACCAGTATACCATCATGACCATTGGCATTTATCTTGGTGTATTCCACACCTTCCCTAACCTGCACATCGGCAATATCTTTTACATAGATGATCCTTTTGCCATTATTGCTGATAACAATATTCTGCAGGGCATCCTTCGAATGAACGGAGGCATCCGTTACCGTTAGGTATAGATAACGGTAATCCGACAGATAACCGTTACTCCTGATAAAATTAGTAGCATTGAGTGCAGTACTGATGGCATCGGGTGTAACGCCCAGTGAACTCATTTTTTGCAGGTTCATCTGCAGCCAGTATTCCTTTGTCCTGCCACCGATGATGCGTACTTCCGAAACACCGTCCACCTGCGAAAGGAAAGGCTTGATGGTATAAACGGCCAGTTGTTTTAATTCTATTGGTGAACGATCATGGCTTTCCAGCGTATAACCCATCACCGGTAAGATGGATGGGTTCATTTTTTCAACGGAAATGGAAAGATCGGGCGGAAGAGTATTCCGGATCTCGCTGATCTTTGCTTCAATGCGCTGCTGGCTAAGATCTATATCTGCCTTCCAGTTAACATAAGCCGATATTTCACAACTGCCCCTGCTGGTAGTGCTGCGGATCAGTTTAAGATCGGGTATCTGTTTGATGGCACTTTCCAGTGGCCGTGTAACATTTACCATCATTTTGTTTACCGGCTGTAAACTTCCATCGGCAATGATCTTTATCTTGGGGAAAGTGATCTCGGGAAATAAAGAGGATTGTAGCCTGCCATATGTAAATATTCCTCCAAGGATGACAAGTACCAGTACAACGGTTAATGGGTTTTTATGGGTATGGAAAAATCTTTGCATCAAACTATTGTTTAATAATTTGAACTTTTGCAGTATCACCTAAACCATAATTACCGGTCACCAGTATTTTATCATTGGGGGAAAATACGGGTGAGATGATCTCTACACGGTCATTGGTTTCTATTCCCTTGGTTATGGTAAACTTTGCTGCCATCGAATCATTTATCATTTTCATTACCCAGAACTCCTGCTGGGTCTCATTGGTAAGTACAGCAGTTCGTGGTAAAGAAAATGCGTTACCCTTTGATGATTTGACCACTTTTACTTTTGCGATCAAATTTTCGGGAAGCGGGTGACCCGGGTTCACTTTTAAAATAATGCCCTGTGTTTGTGAAGTTGCATCCATCGTTGGCATATTACCGCTGATGGTACCAATTAATTTTTCACCATCAGGTAAAACCATCTCCAGTGCCTTCTTGTTTACTATGTAAGGACGCAACTCATAAGGCATGTCCAATAAAAAAACAAAACTCTTAGTATCAGTGATAACGGCTAACTGATCACCATCCTGCACGTAATCGCCATTCTGGTGATTGACCTGCGAAATGAAACCGCCGCCATTAGCCCTGATGGCATTTACACCCGTAAATTTAAAAGTGGAATCCAGTACATTGATGGTATTGCCAATACTATGGGCTTCCTTTGTTTTTACGGTATACAGCATTTGCCCGCCGCTGACATATTTATTCAATTGCACATTGGCCGATTGTAAATATCCCGTAGCATTTGCTCTCACAATCCATTTTTGCTGAAAAGCTGAAGTGGCATTCAGTTCTACATATTCCTCCATGGGCTCATTGCCAATAGCCGTTACCGTTACCGGTATTTTGGGGTCTGGCGCGACTTCTTCAGTTTGGGTCTCTTTACTTTTGCAGGCCACTGCCATAACAAAGAGTAAACAATAAATAAAATGTTTTTTCATTTCGTTCTTTTATCTGTTCCAGTAGTTCAGTTGATTGACGATCTGAAGGCAGCTGATATTATTCTGTGTAACGAGGTTCATAGCCGTGATATAATTATTCAGCGCTAGTATATAATCAGTGACCCTGACTTCACCAACATCCAGTAATTTCCCATTCACTTCTATGAGGCTTTTGGTATATTTTAACTGCGCTTTGATATTTTCAACCAGTTCCTCCGTTGCATGCAGCTGTTGGGTAAGCTGCGCTATTTGTTGTTGATATTGACCGGTAAAAAAAAATTTATTGCTCTCTCTTGTCTTTTGCGCAAGAGCAATTTTACTGTATTGGAGTTTCATTTGCCTGCCGTCGTAAATGGGGATAACTGCACTGATGCCAAAACTGGTGCCGAAATTTTTGTAAGGATTATAGGCCAGACTGGAAAGAAAACCTCCATCTGCAAAAAGATTGAACCTGGGTTTATAAGCCATTGCTATAATGGCTTTACTGTTATTGAGTTTAAGGCTATCCAGTTCATACTGTTTAAAAAAAACAGACTGGGCCATATCGGGCAACTGGCTAAGTGTAAGGTCTGGCTTTTGCAGGTCAACTGTTGTTGTGTCAGTGATACCGCTTAAATAGTTAAGTCCGGCATAATCAAATTTAAACTGGATATACTGTTGCTGCATTATAAACTCCTGCTGCTGCAGGGTTACCAGGAAAGCAAGATAATCCACCTGCTTATAAACATTTTGCTGCGTAAGTTTTTTGAGGATAGCCTCTTCATGCGATAGCAGCGTATTGATCTCTTTATCAAAATTCAATTGCTGCAGGTCGCCCCAGGCAGTGATGTATTGTGCAGTAATGGCCCGCTTCAGATCTTGTTCGGTTATTTTTGAACTGTTATTCAGCGATTGATTTTGCAATTGCAGGCTTTCAAATTGGGCAGCTATTACTTTTTTATTTAGTAACAGTTTGTTTACACCTACCGATGCACTGAAATTGCCACCATTGGTAATTGCGGCATCATAACCCCAGCCCCTGTAAACGGGTGAATAAGTATTAAGGCTGTTAGCGGTTACCTGCGGTTTATAGGCAGCTCTTATCAGTAAACTGTCGTATAAAGCTGACCGTACCTGGTTCTGGTAATCTTTTAGCAGGGGGCTGTTAGCTTTTGCCTGGTTTAGGTAATGGGCTAACTGATTTTTTTGCGCATAGGCGGTAACGTTAACTACAAAAAAAAATAATATGGCCACGCTGTTCTTCATCCGATGCTTACTTTAGTTTAGTATTGATCATTTTCCTACCACCAACACCTGGAAAGACCCCGGTTTCATTTTAGGTCTTCCTTTTACACCTGGATCCTGCGCTTCAAAATCTGCTGTGGGCAGGTAAAGCAAATGTGATGTCTTGTCCAGTGTAATGGTTCTTGCCCCTCTTTTGGTTTCAATATTTTCCACCACAGTGAATTTATCGGCATTGTCTTCATGGATCACTGTTATTGTTCCTTCGCCGTTGGAGGTAAAAATATTTTTTGTGGCCGCATCAAATGCTACACCATCGCAGCCATCGCCAATTTTCAACGTATCAACAATACTCCCGTTTGTGGCATTCATCACCACCAGTTTTTTATCGCACCCGGCAAATAGCCTTTTGGTTTGCCTGTCATAGCACAGTCCGGTTGGGCCATCGGCAGGTGCAATACTCCAGTGGTTAAGTACCTTAAATGTTTTTGCATCAATGGCAACGATCTCATTCTTGTCTTCTATGTTCACAAATATTTTACCGGCACCATCGCTCACTGCTGTTTCGGGTTTGCCACCCACGTCTACGCTGTCAACAACTTTGTTTTGTACCGGGTCGATGACACTTAAATTTTTGCTGCGGCCATTACAGGTGATTATTTTTTTGGAGAATGGTTCGTAAAAAATCGCATCGGGATTTTGACCGGTAGGAACCTGCGCCAGTACTTTATTGGTTTTCATATCAAATACCGTAACCGTATTTAAACGGCCATTGCTGGTGAACCCCTTGCTATTGGCAACATCAAAAGCGATACCATGTACACCGGTGGTGTTTTCTATAACCGCTACAGAATCGCCGGTGGTCTTGTTTAAAACATTCACCTGCCCGCCATGGCTGAGGTAGATCCAGTCATTTACCGGTCCAACTTCAATATAATCCCATCCGCCGGAACTGGCAACATGTAATGTCTTGATGATATGCATGCCCGTTTTTTGTGCAGTTATATGTGTTATGGCCATAAGGGCAACTGATAAAGTGATGATAATTTTTTTCATGATTAAGTTTGGCGTTAAAAAATGAAATAGCGGGAATTCAGGCTGTTCTTGCAAATTAAGTTTTAATCTTTTACAGCTTTAATAAATTTACTGTTGGCATCAAATATCAGGTCCTTACCACTCACTTCGGCCTCATAATTCACTGTGCCATCTGCCTTGGTGATCTTTGCAGCCTCTTTAATGGCCTTACCTGTATAATGTTGTTTCAGGTAAAGTAAAACGCCAGCAGGTAACTCCGTTACTTTAATATCCGTTTCAGATTCTGTGAAAGTGCCATCAGGCTTAAACATTGCCGACATGGTATTGTTGTCCTGCTTGAAATTGGCTTCATATTTACCATCTTCCATTTCCCATTTGACGCTAAGGCCTGCATACTTTGCAGCAAAAGCTGCTTTAACGGCAGCAGGTACTTTGGAGGCATCTAATTTTTGGCCACACGCCGAAATTGCGATAACCGGCACCAGGGCTAACAGCATTAATGATTTTTTCATGTGTTTTTTTTTAGATGGTAAACCTATGATCAGATTCTGAAGAAATATTGAAGTGGCTGGCAGGCGTTCAAAAATTAACAACGAATTCATGTTGGTCGTTATTGAAACGGTAAGTGATGGAATAACCGGCCATATCGCAGATCTGCTTTACAATGGAAAGCCCGAGGCCGTTACCATCCTGCTTTGTAGAAGAATGCCGGTAAAATCTTTGGAACACCTGGCTAGTATCAAGCGAGGGAAGAAAAGAATTGTTGGAAATACACAACTCATTTCGGGAAAGGGTGATGGTAACGGTACCGCCTTGTTGGTTATAGCGGATGGCATTCGTCAACAGGTTACTGATCAGTATATCCGCCAGTTGTTTATTGCATTGAATGATTGTTTTTTCGAGGCGGGTAGTTGTTTTTATTTTCTTATCCTCAAGCAATTCCTCAAACTGGTCCAGTTTTTCTTTTATCAGGTTATCCAGGCTGATATCATCCGATCCTTTGAACTGGCTGTTCTCGATCCTGGTGAGTAATAAGAGGGACTGGTTAAGATTAGATAACCTGTCCAGTGCATTATATATCCCCTGTAGTTGCTGTGTCTGGAATTCACTGAGCATTTCGTCCTGTATCAACACATCCAGTTTTGAATTGATGATGGCCAGCGGGGTCTGCATTTCGTGTGAAGCGTTCTCGGTGAAATTTTTCAGCGCAGTATAATCCTGGTTAACGCGGTTACTCATTACCGTTACTGCGTCGTTCAGGTCGGCAAACTCTTTTATGCTGCTGCTCTCCAGCTGAAGTTTGGGGTTGTTGGAAAGGTTGAACTGTTTCAGTTCAGTAAGCGTACTATTAAAAGGCTGCCACAATTTATTCAGCAGGAAACGGTTGATAACAAAAAGCACCAGCAATAATACCAGTACGATTCCTAAGGTGATCAGCAGTATCAATTGTATAAGGTCTTCGGTCTCTTCTTCCGATTTACTGATGGATACGGCGAAATTTTTCCCGCCGGTATTGATGGGAAATACGATCTGCCGGCTGGAGATATTTTCATTTTCCTCTTTACTGAATATGGTTAAACTGCTAAAAACCCTTTTTACCGGATGATCACCCGCTTCTTGAAAAGATACTTTCTGGTCCTTGTAATCGGAGGGGTCGGGCAGGTTTTTATTCAATTTTACATAATCAATGATCTCCTGTTCCTCTACCTTAAGGTCATTATCGAGTTGGTTCAGTAAAACAGAGCGTATGATAAAATAATAGCATAAGCCGCTTACCAGCAACACAATTATGGCTGCCAGCACATTTGCCCGGTTATATCTTGCTGATAATTTCATTCGTCAGTGAATTTATAACCCATCCCGTAAACAGACTTTATGTAATCTGCATGCGCAGTATCCAGTAATTTTTTCCGGAGGTTTTTTATATGTGTATAAATGAAATCATTATTACCCGGCATATCATCCCCCCATAAATGTTCTGTGATGGCATTCTTGGAAATTACGCGGCGTTTGTTACTCACAAAATACAACAGCAGTTCATATTCTTTTTTGGTAAGATCGAGTGGTTTATCATTAACGGATACGGCTTTGGCCAATGTATCAATACTGATATCATTGAACCTGATCACATTATTGCCCTCAAAATTTTTGCGACGTATGATGGCAGCTATTCTTGCGCTTAATTCGGACAGGTGAAATGGTTTTGCCAGGTAATCATCTGCACCAAGTTTTAAACCGGCTACTTTATCGTCAATGGCATTCTTCGCTGAAATGATCAACACACCATCCAGTTTATTGTTTTTCTTCAGCTCTTTCAATATTTGTAACCCGCTTCCACCCGGCAGGGTAATATCCAAAAGGATACAATCATAAGTATGGAGTTCAGTTTTCTCGAGGGCAGTGGAAAAATCGGCTGCGGTTTCGCACACATAGTCTTCTCCCTTAAGATAAGCGGTAATGCTTTCACTTAATGCCTTTTCATCTTCTACCAGTAGGATTTTCAAATTTGAAATTTGCCATAAATTACGAAATCAATTCTGAAGAGAAGTTGAAGCGGTTATATTTCAATAAATAAAACCACCGGGGGGGTAAGGTTCAAAGATTCACGGGGGATTTCTTAGTGGCTATTTAACCTGCTCGGCAATTTCATCCATTTGAATACCGCCATGACTTTCGTCATAAATGCATTCCTCATTTTTAATGATGAGTACCTGTGGGGATTCGTGGTATACCGAAAATTCTGTTGCGATCATATTAGATACATCCCTATGCCTGATAAGGTCGAGAAAATAAAAATCGGTTTGATCGGGGGGAGTATTTCTTTCCAGGCGGTTTAAGGCCATGCTGCTTGTTGCACAACGAGTACTGTGCTTAAAAATTACCTGGGCGCGGATTTTTGATAATGCTTTGATTTCAGTAAGCTGCTGTACACGGGTTAGGTCGATCCAGTTCATAATAATGCTGACCTGCTTAATGTATTATTTTTTCTGTCATGGGACAACCCGTTTTACGGGAAGAATAGCAACTGCTGAGTAAAGCGGTCACTACACTTAGCACAACGAAGTAAAAAAATATCTTTTTCATCCTATTCTATTTGAAGTTAAAAAACCTATTATTGCAAAAATTGTTTTACAAAGATAAATTACCAAAGGTAAACGGCGAAATACTTTAAATATTACCTTGCACCCCGGATTTATTGGGTAAAAAGCTGTAGTTTTTTGTTTACAGGCCTTTAATTCAGGAATAGTAGAAGATATTTACCATAATTTTAACCAGTAACCTTAAAACCAACTATGTTACAACTGACCCGCCCCATTGCATTTATTGATCTTGAGACCACTGGTGTAAGCCTTTCTTCAGACCGTATTGTGGAAATTGCCGTCGTTAAGGTTTTACCCGACGGAAGCCGACAGGTAAAACGCAAATTGCTAAATCCCCAGATGCCCATTCCCAAAGCATCAAGTGATATACATGGTATAACTGACGAAATGGTAAAGGATGCACCTACTTTTAAACAAGCCGCCAATGAAATAAAAATGTTCATTGAAAATTGCGACCTGGGTGGCTATAACAGTAACCGTTTCGACATCCCTATCCTGATGGAAGAATTCCTTCGTGCAGGAATGGATGTTGACCTCAGTACACGCCGCATGATAGATGTGCAACACATTTTTTATACGATGGAGCCACGTACCTTAACCGCGGCATATAAATTTTTCTGTGAAAAAGAACTGGTAGATGCCCATAGTGCACAGGCAGATGTGGAAGCTACCATTGAAGTATTGATGGCACAATTAAAACGTTACGGAAACCTGGGCAATTCGGTTGATTCCATATTAGGTGTTATCGGGGAAGACAAGATCGTTGATTATGCCCGCCGCTTTGGTTTTGATGATAAGGGTAATGAGATATTCAATTTTGGCAAACATAAAGGCAGAACTGTTGTTGATGTGCTGAAAGCTGAACCACAATATTACGACTGGATGATGAGGGGCGACTTTCCCCTGCATACCAAGCAAAAACTCACTGAAATACTCAACAGGACCTTGTTAAAAAATAACTAATTGGCTCCTGTCGACAACATGTTGATAAGCCATTACGTTATTTATTGTAAATTTGGTTACCGGATAAATAGAGGCTGATTTGGAAAAACTGGTCATCATACCAACTTATAACGAATGTGAGAACATCGAGCATATAATCGCTGCTGTTATTGAACAGCAGCAGCAGTTTCATATTCTTATCATTGACGACAACTCTCCTGATGGTACGGCAAATATTGTAAAATCACTTTTCGCAAGGTATCCCGGCCAGTTATTTTTAGAACAACGGCTGGGTAAACTTGGACTTGGAACCGCATATATACATGGCTTTAAGTGGGCCATAGAAAAAGGTTATCGTTTTATTTTTGAAATGGATGCCGATTTTTCACATAACCCCAAAGACCTGGAGCGTTTGTATGAAGCCTGTGCCGGCGATGCCGGAGTTGCCGTGGGGTCGAGGTATGTGAGGGGAGGGGCTGTAGAGAACTGGCCTGCCAATCGTATATTATTGTCAAAAGGCGCTTCATTATATACCCGTATGATTACCTGGATGCCGGTAAAAGACCCTACTGCCGGTTTTGTTTGTTACCGGAGGGAAGTGTTGGAAGCCATTAACCTGGATGGGATCAGTTTTGTAGGGTATGCTTTCCAGATAGAAATGAAATTTGCTGCATGGAAACTTGGATTCAGGATCGCAGAAGTGCCTATTACATTTATTGACCGTAAACTGGGCGCCAGTAAAATGAATAAGGGCATTGTAAAAGAAGGCATATTGGGCGTATTGAAATTACGCTGGCAAAGCCTGTTCAAAAACTACCGCAAAAAGGTTACCAATACCTTTTATAATGATACCGTCAATTTTCCGCAGGATGTTATGCTTGAAGGGAAGTAGAGAAAAGCGTTTATTCACCAGCAGTTAGCAAAGACCTTAAACATTGAACGGCATTAACGTTCCATAATATTTCTCCCGCCTTATGTAATTTTTTTTCATTCTGCATCATCTGTATAACAAATCAATGTTATGCAGAAAATTCAGTTATCGATCCCCGAGCCCTGCCATGAGAACTGGCAGCATATGACGCCTAAAGACCAGGGCCGGTTTTGTGATTCATGTGCCAAGATAGTGATCGACTTCAGTAAGATGACCGATGCGGAAGTGCTGAATTATTTTTCCAATCTTAAAAATGAAAAAGTTTGCGGAAGGGTTTTACCCATTCAGCTGGAAGAACCCATCACTATGCCCAACGGGCCAAAGAAAAAAATATTCTGGTATTGGAATTACCTCACGCTGTTTTTCATGTTCTTCACCAAATCATCTGTAAAAGCACAAACAACAAAGGGCGAAGTGGTATCATTGCCTGTTGCCCCACAACCTCCCCTAAAAATGGGAATGGTCGCATCGGGTGTACCCGTCAAACACAATACTGTTATTGCCGGAAAAATTACTGATAAGGATGGCATCGGGATCCCATTTGCAACAATCAGGCTTAAAGGCACATCAATCAGTGTAACAGCCGATGCGTATGGCGTATACAGTATAAAAAGTAATATTATCAATGCTGTACTTGAAATAAGTTCCCCGGGTTTTAAAACTGCTGAATTCAATACGGCAGGATTAAAGCTGTATAATTTTACACTTGCACCTGATAACACTGTTCCAAAATTAAACCAGGTCATTGCTGTTGCAGGCGGTATCAGTTTCAGGTCGCTTGATGATAACAGGTGTATATTAAACAACAATGCAACATTTGTAATAAAAGACGCTGAAACAGGAGAACCTGTTGCTAAAGCTGCGCTGGCTGTTAAAAAATTCGGCATTAATAAGACGGACACATTTTTTACAAACAAGGGCGGAAGCTACCAGATAAAAAAAATGGATGAAGGTACTTCCTATGCCGTAAATATTTCTGCAGCCGGGTACGAAACAAAAGAACTGGTCATCACCAGGGACGAGTTTAAAAATAAAACCATTGTTAAAGAGATCCTGCTCAATAAAATTGCAACACCCGTAACGCTTACATTACCTGAAGTCATTGTCAATTCACATCCTGTCCATATTGTAGGTAAGCTTATGACTACAACCCAAACTATAATTAAGACAAAACCTGAACCAACGGTTGTAAAAAAGATCATTGATACCATCAGGCTTGCCATCAGTACAAATTCCATTAAACTATATCCCAACCCCGTGCAGCGGGGCAACACATTAAATATCGCTTTATCATTAAAGCAGGCTGGTAATTATATGATACAGGTTACAGATGCCGCCGGAAAAACTGTACTTCAAAAACAGGTAAATGCAATGGTGAAAGACGGGATAGAAAGATTACCTGTAGATGAAAGGTGGGGTAGTGGTATCTATTTTCTAAGCATATCCGACAGTAATAATAAACTGGTCAATAAAAGCAGTTTCATCGTTCAGTAGTTAATGGTTGTTTTCATGCCGGTCCTGATGTCTGCCTTACGATAGTCTCAGCACAGGAGCATCAGACCGGCTTTTATATTCCGGTGTTCCTGCCCCGGAAGTTTTAAATAATTTTTTTTCATACCGGGCAGGGCGCCGGAATATAATTAAGTGACAGTTGATAGTTCATGGCCCTATCAACTATTTAAATGCCGGATGAAACTGTTGCAGCGTATTCCTTAAATATTCCCTGTCTAAATGCGTATATATTTCGGTGGTAGTGATGCTCTCGTGGCCCAGCATTTCCTGTACGGCACGAAGATCGGCGCCACCTTCCACCAAATGTGTGGCAAAGGAATGCCGGAAAGTATGTGGTGATATGGTTTTGCGGATGCCGGCTTTTTTTACCAATGCTTTTAATAAAATAAATATCATCACACGGCTGAGTTTGCTTCCCCTTCGATTAAGGAATAAAAAATCTTCCTGCCCGGGTTTTATATCCAGGTGTACCCTGATGTCATTTTTATAGATATTGATATACCTGATGGCATCTGCACCGATGGGTACCAGCCTTTCCTTATCGCCTTTACCAATTACCCTCACAAAACCGATATCAAGGTAAAGGCAACTGATACGCAGGTTAACGAGTTCGGTTACACGCAAACCACAACTATATAATGTTTCCAGTATGGCTTTATTGCGGCCGCCTTCTGGCTTACTCAGGTCGATTTGCGCAATGATCAGTTCGATCTCTTCAAAACTCATTGTATCGGGCAAAGTCCTTTTCTGTTTGGGTGCTTCTAGTAGAACAGTGGGGTCGGTTGCAGTGATCTGTTCCATCATGCAATAGGTATAAAAACTCCGTAGTCCCGAAATTATCCTCGATTGTGAGGACGGCGTCATCCCCAGTTCACTGATCCACTGGATGAATTTTTCGAGATCGTGAAGTTCAATATCACCGGGCGCCTTCATTTTTTTTGCAGCCTGTAAATAATCAGTGAGTTTATCAATATCACGCAGGTAGGCCGCCACTGAATTATCGGCCAATGATTTTTCCAGTTGCAGCCATGCTTTAAATCCTTTTTTATAAGCTTCCCACATTAATGCAGACCCGGTTTAAAAAATAAAGATGAGGGTTTAGTTCAATTATATGCTATTTTCGCTGCTTAAAATTCGCTAATAGTTATCAATATACAATATGCAGGCAGTTAATTTCCGTTCCTTCAGGTTAAAAGTGCATCATAATAAAAAAGCGCTGAGAAGTTTTCTTACCAGGATCACTAAAACCCCTCCCCGCGGATTGGATAAATTAGCTGCAACAATGGAGAAAGAAGTGTGGAAAGAAGTTGATTGCCTTAGCTGCGCCAATTGCTGCAAAACCATGAGCCCTACTTATACCAGTTCGGATATCAAACGCATAGCAAAACATTTTTCACTTTCACCGGCAGCGTTCACAAAAAAATGGTTAAGAAAAGACAGGGTAGGTGATATGCTCAATAAGACGGAGCCCTGCCAGTTTTTAAACCTCGGGGATAACAAGTGTTCCATTTACGAAATACGGCCATTGGACTGTTCGGGTTTTCCGCATTTGCCCAAGAAGCGTATGGTTGAGTACATGCACGTACATAAACAGAATATTGAGCTTTGCCCGGCCACTTTTAAGCTGGTGGAGAAAATGCAACAGGCGATGGAAGTGGCGAGTTTGTAGTTCATCACCCCTTACTCATAAGTATACGTCTTCGATAAAAAAATATTCCACCGGTTCATCCCTCAGCATGGTTATGGAAAGAATATCGAATTGTATCCTCTTCCATTGCGGCTGCCGGCACAGATATTCTTCGGCAGCACTGATGAGATTTTTTATTTTCTTTTTATCAACATCATCTTCAGGGAAACCAAATTGCCGGGTGCGCCTTGTTTTCACTTCAATGAAATGCAGGACCGTTTCTTTTTCGGCAATGATATCCACTTCCCAATGCGAGTGCCGCCAGTTTTGGTGCAAGATCTTATAACCTTTTTCCTGAAGATATCCTGCAGCCATAGCTTCTCCTGTATTGCCGGTTTGGTTATGTATTGCCATTTTTTAAAGTTATTAAAATAAAAATGAAGGCCGTTCACCTTTTAAAGTTGCCAGCCTTTAAAAAATGCTGGTTAAAAAACATTAATTACCTATTTTTGCCCTAAAGCAACCCGCTATGAACAAACAAAATTCTTCTTTATTTATTATCGCGATATTAATGATACTGGCCGCAGCTTTATCCAGGTTGGTACTCTATCCGCATAATTTCAGCCCAATAATAGGAATGGCATTATTCGGTGGAGCCGTTGTAAAGGACAAGAAGCTGGCGTTTGCATTACCGCTCCTGGCCATGTTCCTTTCGGATGTATTGTTCCAGGTTTTCAATATAGCACAGGGATTTTGGGGATGGGGACAGTTATTGAACTATGGTATCCTTGCACTGATCACTGTCATTGGATTTAGCCTGAAAAAAATAAATGTAGTGAATGTTGCCGGCTATTCAATAGCATCCTCACTAATCTTCTTTTTTCTTTCCAACTCTGTTTTCTTTATAACGGATAACCCGGTTTATCATACTTATGCCCAGAATTTTTCGGGATATATCAATTGCCTTGCAGGTGGGCTGCCTTTTCTTAAAACCGGTGTATTGGCCGACCTGGCCTACAGCACCATTTTATTTGGGTCTTACTACCTGATGGAGAAGCATGTATTCAGTAAAGCAGTTGCTTAAGCAAATAAATTAACAGGGCCATCTGCTAAAGGCAGATGGCCTTTATTTATATTGATGCTTCATACCCTTCATCAACACCTAAATGTTTTCCATCAGCAGCTGCAGTAGCTAATTCATCGCAGCGGTTATTGAATGCATTATCGGCATGACCTTTTACCCAAACCATTTTAATCTTCATCTTTTGTGACAGGTGATAATAATCCGTCCAGAGGTCTTTGTTTTTTTTCCCGCCTTTAAAATCAGTGGCTATCCATTTTTTTAACCATCCTTCTTCAATGGCCCTTACCACATATTGGCTGTCGGAATAAATGATTACGGGCAATTCTTTTTTGGTAATGGCTTCCAGTCCACTGATAACAGCCAGTAATTCCATCCGGTTATTGGTGGTGAGCCGGAACCCTTTTGAAATTTCCTTGCGGTGACTGCCCCATAGCAGGATAACGCCAAAGCCGCCGGGGCCGGGGTTTCCGCGTGATGAGCCATCCGTGTATATTTTTATTTCCGCCATTTTTATTACACCTGGAAAACCCCCGTTTTAAATTCTTCTATCTCACTGTTATGATTAGCCGCAGTAATACCCTCTGCAATTAATTTACGGGTATCTGCAGGGTTGATGATCGCATCCACCCAAAGCCTTGCAGCTGCATAGTAGGGTGTGGTTTGTGCATCATAGCGTTGTATCAGTTCCTGCAACAGCGTTTGTTCATCAGCAGCGGTTATTTCTTTGCCGCTCTTCTTTAAAGTGGCTACCTGTATCTGTAACATGGTCTTGGCCGCCTGTTCGCCACCCATCACTGCAATTTTTGCTGTGGGCCAGGCAACAATAAGCCGCGGATCGTAGGCTTTACCACACATGGCATAGTTACCGGCACCATAAGAATTACCAATGATGATGGTGAACTTTGGCACTACTGAATTGGCCACAGCATTTACCAGTTTAGCCCCGTCCTTGATGATGCCGGCATGTTCACTGCGGCTGCCCACCATAAAACCGGTTACGTCCTGTAAAAAAACCAGGGGAATTTTTTTCTGGTTGCAGTTCATGATGAACCGTGCAGCCTTATCTGCGCTGTCATTATAGATCACACCACCTAACTGCATCTCACCCTTTTTATTTTTTACGATCAGGCGCTGGTTGGCCACAATGCCCACCGCCCAGCCTTCAATACGGCCATAGCCGCAAATGATCGTCTTGCCATAATCTTCCTTAAACTGGTCAAAGCTGCCTTCATCAGTGATGCAATCAATGATATCAAGCATATCATAGGGTTTGCTGTTGCCTTCACTGATTATCCCATACACTTCACCGTTATTAAGCTTTGGCGCTTTAGCTGTAATGCGGTCGAACCCCGCCTTTGCTGTTTCGCCCAGTTTATCCATGATCTTTTTAATATGATCCAGGCATTCTTTTTCTGTTGCGAATTTATAATCTGCAATACCACTGATCGAATTGTGCGTATCTGCCCCACCGAGAGTTTCACTGTCAATATCTTCTCCAATGGCGGCTTTTACAAGGTAGGGGCCGGCCAGGTAAATGGAACCATTTCCCTCCACCATCAGTGTTTCATCACTCATGATGGGCAGGTAGGCGCCGCCTGCAACACAGGCACCCATCACGGCTGCAATCTGCGTAATACCCATGGCGCTCATCTTTGCATTATTGCGGAAGATGCGGCCAAAATGTTCTTTATCGGGGAAGATCTCATCCTGCATAGGCAGGTAAACACCGGCACTGTCGACCAGGTAAATGACCGGTAATTTATTTTCCATAGCGATCTCCTGCATCCTCAGGTTCTTTTTACCGGTTATGGGGAACCATGCACCCGCTTTCACCGTCTGGTCGTTGGCTACTATCACGCATTGCCTGCCGCTAACATAACCCAGTCCGCTAACGGTACCGCCTGCGGGACAGCCTCCCTGTTCTTCATACATTTCATAGCCCGCAAAAGCGCCGATCTCTGTAAATGGTTTATCGGCATCGCACAAATAAGCGATACGCTCTCTTGCCGTGAGTTTATTCCGCTGCTTCTGCATTTCGGCAGATTTTTTTCCACCCCCCTCATATATCTTCTCCAGGCGCTGTCTTACCTGGCTCCAGGCCAGTTTCATGATGTCTTCATTCTTGTTGAAATCCTTATTCATGTTCATAGTTTATGATTCATAGTTCATAGTTAGTGGTTCATGGTTTATTGTGGTTGTTCTTATTCCGATGGTATATCTGTAAATTTGATTATTGTACTCAACCATCAACCATAGCACATCAACCAATAAACAAAAATATGGCTAATGAAATTAACCGCATAGTAAAACTATTTGCCGACCTGCAGCATGGCGATTGCTGGATAGGGGTTAATTATAAGGAAGTGCTCCATGGTGTGGATGCTGCGGGAGCGGTAAAAAATATTTCCGGGAATACAAATAATACCTGGCAGCTGGTGGCACATATTACCTACTGGAGAACAGCAGTGGTCAATCGTTTAACCGGCAGCCTTAACCCACCCCCTTTCGCGGATTTTCTTTTACCTGATGAACTCAGTGAAGCGAACTGGCGGCAGGCCCTGCACGATTTTGAATCTGCCTATCATTTACTCCGTAATGCTATCCATAATTTTAAAGAAGATAATTTGGACAAACCTTCACCAAAGGAAGGGCAAACCTATTACCAACTTATCATGGGATGCCTGCAACATGATGCCTACCATTTGGGACAACTGATGCTGCTAAAAAAAATGCCTTAAAGTTTGTATTTCTAAATGGGAAATATTATGTTTAACCAACTAAAAATAATTAATTATGAAAAATTATGTAACTATCGGCGGTGGTCTTCTTACAGCAGTCGCTATGTTCCTTCCATTTCTGTCCATGATGGGCATGTCGGCAAACTTTATGGACAGCAAAGGTAGTGTTGCCTGGTTCTATATTGCCTGCGGCCTTATCATTGCAATTGTTGGCTTTGTTGGAAAAAGAATGTTGAATATATTAAGCCTTTTGCTTGGTTTGGTTGTAGCAGGGTTGGGTA
>JAYWAN010000019.1:0-2701 GCA_043782405.1 Chitinophagaceae bacterium | reverse complement strand
CATTGTTTGACAAACTCATTGCTACAAACCCGGCCATCGAACTAAAAGGAGATACCAACCCTTGTCCCTCACATAATGGGAACATGTTTACACACCATACACCCCAAGGTCTTCTGTCAATCCGGCTCCCTGAAAAGGAAAGGGATATATTCATTAAAAATATAAGGATCTTCTTTGATTACCTCCCTAAAGAAGATCATGCAACGGTTGCTCACCCGGCAGTTTTTAATGCGTTCAGGCTTTTATATGCGGATAAAAAATGAAAAATCTGTTTTTCCGCATCTTATCATTCACCCCTGGTGATATCCGTGAATTTGTCTTAAATTTAAAGAGCCATCCCTCCTGCTTCACTAACGGGTTATGATTTAATATTCAATCTTGCTGTTAACAAAACGAAATATCACCTGCTTTTTTTTACTGCTTAAATTAAGTATTACAGGCGCACAGAATATTACCGGTACCTGGGAGGGTGAACTCAGCGATGACCAGTTCATACAAGTAAATGTTATACAGGTGCGTGATCAATTATGTGGCTATACCTGGGATTATATCAGGAAAGATCCTAAAAGTTATTGCAGGGTTTATTTTACCGGCGAATACGACAAGGCAGATAAAGAATGGGTATTTAATGGAGAATTTTTCATTAAGAAGAACGGGGACCATTTACTGATGCATATAAGGTTAACGAAAGCCGTTGTTAATGGTAACATTGTGTTGCTTGGCGTAGCAACCGATGTTCCGGAAACACCAAATTTTTTTAGCTTTAATTCACCCGACCGGGATGCTTTACTAGGAAGACTGGATCCATTCGCCCAAACCACAAAAAATTCTACTGCATTCAGGGATAGTGTTAAACTGCAAAAGATTGCTGACAGGCCACAAATGATACTGCCCGAAATGAAGGACTGCTACAGACAGGAACAAAAATTAAAGGATACGATATCAAAACAATCGCGGACTTTAACGAAAACCAGGATCATCAAGCCCGACCAGCCTGTTGACAGTTTAGTAAACATCGTTGTTGCTTCGCCGCCACCTGCCATTAAAAAACCCGATAGTGTACAGTTGCCCGAGCAAATGTTGAAAAGAAAGAATACTGAAGAAGGCTATATAGAGGTCAATTCAAAAAAGATCACCCTGAATGTTTATGATAACGCCATAATGGACGGCGATACAGTAAGCATTTTTTATAATGGCAAATTACTCTTGAGCCACCAGCGCCTTAGCGAAAAACCCATTGTGGTGGATATTGAACTGGACGAAAATTCTTCCCGCAATGAAATCCTGCTGTTTGCCGAGAACCTGGGTAGCATCCCTCCAAACACCGCCTTGATTGTAGTAACTGCCGGGGATAAACGCTATGAACTCTTTTCCAAGGCCAGCCTGGATGAAAATGCAGTGTTGGTATTTATGTATAAGCCGAAGTAATTCCTGTCAATACTTATAAGTATGATTTCCCTATGAATGGTCTATTGCCACTTTCGTCGTATCAGTCGGGTTATACCTGACAAATACATGTTGGCTGAAGCCGGGAGACCAGCAGAGGTCAACAATAAACTCGGTGAAATATTTTTCAGCCGATCCTTTCCCACATGATCTCACCGACAAGGTTTTTATTTGCATCAATGACTACATAAGCTACATAAGCTTTACGGGCCGACTGTTCGGCCCTTGTCTTAATGGCGTTTTGCTGTGCACGGGTGATCTCAACAGGCTGATTGGGAGTCATTGCCGTTTTAACTATCACTAAAATGTTCTCGATCGTGCCATTTGCTTCAATAGCTTCCGGGCCGGGTCCGGCGGTATCTCTAACAATACTGTTGTACCCGTTTCCCGAAAGCCATTTTTCTACATGCTCCTCACCTGCTGTTGTCATATTGGAGGTTTCAGAATTTGACATCTTCTTGAGTTTTACCTCCCAAATATATACTTATTTTCAAACAAAACGTATTTTTACGTATTTAAAATAGTAATTTCCACATTAAGTTATTAAGCGATAAATGGGGGCGTATTTCCCAAAAAAATCACCATCCTTTGCCGTCCCGTAAATGAGATTACACTCGGCCGCGGATCAAAACAGGGGTTACCTGCAGAGGCATTTACAGAGATAAATGTGAATAAAAAAGTGCAAAACAGGTGCAAAATAACGACCCTTAAAATTTGCCATAGGCAGGTGCCGTGTGTACCTTGTACTTACATAAGAGAAGCAAAGATCCTTTAACAGATAAGAGCAGCTCAAGTGGAAAGCATCGGGTTAGTAAGTATACAAGCTTCGGCAGGTATAAAACAAAACTTGATGCTTTTTTATTTTATACCCCCGGCAACTATTAATTACACCAATATCCGCACAATTTTATTTGTACTGATTCGTGTCATCAGTGGCAATCTCAATGACTAAATGATAAAATTCCAGCCGTGTACATCTGCGTGTAGGCCTCCGCGTATGGATTCCAGTTGCTGTTTCAGTTGATATAATAAATTTTCACTGGTATAAGCGGGCAATTGAAAATCATTGCCATTTATATTGATCGTTTTAATGGGTGCTACAACAGCAGCTGTTCCTGCACCAAAAGCTTCCGTGATAGCTCCCTTACGGAAAGCGTCTTCCAATTCCTTTACGGCAACCGGTCTTTCCTCCGTGGCATATCCAAGGTCACTGGCAATGGCAAGCAGCGAATCCCTGGTTACACCGTCTAAGATA
>JAYWAN010000018.1:0-2719 GCA_043782405.1 Chitinophagaceae bacterium | reverse complement strand
TTGGAAGTTCTGGAACAAATGGAAAGACTGGAAAGTGAAAGTATATGTTTCCTATAAAAATTTGAATGCGATAAGTGCAAATAGCGGCGGATCTGTGCAGGGCGCAGATATCAGCCTGGAAAAACTGACTGCACGTTTAAACAGCGGTGGTTCGATCAATTTATCCGGTACGGTTACTTCATTGGATGTGGATGGGAGCAGCGGTGCTATGTTTCATGGATATTCATTAAGTACCACTCATTGCAAAGCAGAAGCCAGTAGCGGTGCAGGGGTGCAAGTAAATGTGAGCAAAGAAATTTCTGCCAAAGCCAATAGCGGTGGTTTTGTTCGGTTTAAAGGAGATGGAGTGATCCGTGATATTAATGTAAACAGTGGGGGTTCTGTTAAAAGACAAAGCTGAAAAATATTGGATATTGAGCAAGGAATATTGCGTGTTGAAGCAGGGAAATGCTTCATCCTTCGAAATTCCTTTTTTGGGGCTTGTCAGGGTATTTCAAACTCCTTTGGCCCAAGCATATACAACGGTGTATATTCGGTATATATACAATCAATATGTGTTTTTCAGCAACAGCCAGTTTTGGATCAGGAGCGGTACTCGCAGTTATCGGAGTAGTTACTCTAAAAATTACGCGAAACCCATCACATTTGGTTTTTGCTTTTATTCCTGTGTTGTTTGCCTTTCAACAGATCAGTGAAGGTTTTGTATGGCTTAGTCTGCAAAACAACGAATATGCTAAATGGCAAACTATACCCATACATATATTCATGGTCTTTGCCCATATTGTGTGGCCTTTCTGGATAACCCTGTCTGCATGGTTGCTCGAGAAGCAGGGAGTACGGAAAAAAATATTGTTTGTTCTTTTTGCTATGGCTATTCTTTTGTCGGGCAGTGAAGTGTATTTCATGCTGCAAACACCCATAACGGCAGAAATAAGCGAGGATCATGTGAAATATGTTTTTGAATACCCGCCCTTATATGTGATCGTTACAGATATTGTTTACGGGTTGGTAACGATAGTACCTTGCTTTGTATGCAGTGTCAAAAAAATGTGGTTGCTGGGTGTATGTTTTACAGCCTCACTTCTTTTTTCTGCCTGGTTTTACCAGACACACCTGTTATCTGTCTGGTGTTTTTTTGCAGCGATATTAAGCATCATCATTTATCTCATTATAGATAATCATCAAAAATCAGGAGAACTGGCCATTTGAATATCGAATATTCCCTCACCCGCAATCCCCATCTTATCCACTATTTTCTGCCGTTAACAATTCCATAATCAACGTTTACCATCTTTTGGTTGTCTATATACGTAATTGCTCACTAAACACAGGTATATGAAAACGACATCGTATGAATTACTGGTGAATGCCGCAGGTCAATTAATGCAACAACATGCATTTGATCATCTCTCGGATGAGAAATTATCAAGGATGCACAGTTGCATACGCCGCATTGGTGAAACGGATGATAATGCGGAAATGGCTGTTGCTGAAACGGAATTGCTGCTTTTATGCAGCGAGGCGAACCTGTATGTGGAAACAACCACTACACAGTCTTTGCACCAATGGTATGCAGCCATGAGTTATTTTGACCTGATGGCCTCTACCCAAACAGAGGCAGTGGCTGCAGAGGCAGAATAATCCGGAAGGTACTGCCCTTGCCCTGCTCACTCCACTTCACAAAGAGTTTTCCTTTGTGGTACTGCTCAATTATCCTTTTACTCAAAGAAAGGCCCAACCCCCAACCCCGTTTTTTAGTGGTAAATCCCGGGTTAAACACATCGTTCAGGTGGTTTTTTGAAATGCCTTTACCGGTATCGGTCACATCTATTAATAAATAGCCTTCATTAACACTTGCTTCAATAGAGATCATTCCATTTCCCTCAATTGCATCCAGTGCATTCTTGATGAGGTTCTCCATCACCCAGTCGAACAATGGGGGAGAAAGCATCGTATTCAGTTCTTTGATGGGCTGGTTATCAAACACAATACTTACATGACCGCCGGTTCTTTTCTTCATGTATTCGAGCATATGATGGATCTGCTCTGCCGGGTTGCTCATTTCAAATTGCGGCTGACTGCCTATTTTGCCAAATCGGTCTGTTACCAGTAATAAACGGTTCACATCTTTAGCGATCTCAGGTACGATGGATTTGTTTACCTCATGTTCTTTCAATATTTCCAGCCATCCCTGTAAACTCGAAACCGGTGTGCCCAGCTGATGAGCAGTTTCTTTGGCCATAGAGGCCCATAGCTGGTTTTGTGCACTTCTGTAAGAAGTTTGTAAGGCAACGATGGCAATAGTAATAAATAAGGCTACAATGATCAATTGAATGATAGGGTAGAGCTTTACTTCTTTTAGCAGATCGCTCTCTCCGTAATAATATTGATTGGCTGTATAGGGATGTTCTTTTAATACCAGTATAATAGGCTGATGCCGGTATCTTTTGAATTCCTCCAGTTTTCTTTTCAGGTAATCCTCTTCTCCCTTTACCTGTGCAGTATCCAGGTTCAGGTAATTGCCGGTAATACTGTCTTTTTCATTGGTCTCAATAATAGGTATCTGGTTATTCTCGGTAGATATCTTTGTAGCGAGATTGATACTGGCACTATCAGATGAGTTGAGGATGGTTCTTTGCGCCTCTACCCAGGCTTCAACATTCTTTCTTTCTTCCCTCGCAATTTTTCCGGCCACATATTGAGAATAAAAAATAGTACC
>JAYWAN010000017.1:0-7184 GCA_043782405.1 Chitinophagaceae bacterium | reverse complement strand
ATGATAGTACGCTGCTCAGGTTTCAGGTTAATGAGCTGCTTACGCAATCCCATTGCATCGAACCTTTCGGCAATTTTACTGTCATCGGTATAATTACTTACGGAATTTTCATCCCCCGAGATTTTAGCCTGCTTTTTATAACCCTTGCTCCTTAATGTATCAATAGTAAGATTGCGGGTAAGATTGAGCATCCAGGTAAATAAACGGCCCTTGCCGGTGTCATAACTGGAAAAATTATTCCATATCTTGATAAACGCTTCCTGTAAAATATCTTCCGCAAGTTCCCGCTCCTCTACCATCCGGTAGATAATACCATTTAGCGCAGCTGCATAATTATCGTATAGGTACGAAAAAGCCTGTTGATCCCGGGCTTGCAGCAACAACACCAATTCTTCTTCACTGTATTTTTTTTCTTCAGGCAAAAGGATGATCAGTTAATTATGGTTCGAAAGTAAACGATTTTTTTTAAAAATCATTACCTTGATGAAACATAAGTAATAAAATGACAGAGCCGCTCATAAGAAATATCCAACAAGGCGATAATGAAGCGTTGGCAAAGATTATTCGTGATACACTGGAAGAATTTAAAGCCAATAAACCCGGTACGGTATATTATGATGACCGCACCGATCATCTCTTTGAAGAATTTCGTGTAGCCGGCAGTATTTATTTTGTTGTGGAAGAAAATGGTATCGTAGTTGGGGGAGGCGGAATTTATCCAACTGAAAATTTACCGGCTGGCACCTGCGAATTGGTAAAACTTTACCTGTCACCCGCCGGCAGGGGGAAAGGAAGAGGGAAGACCTTACTTGAAAAATGTATCGCAGCTGCCAAAGCCTTCGGTTATAAAAGGATCTACCTTGAAACCATGCCCGAATTAACAATAGCCATTCCACTGTATGAGAATTTCGGATTCGCTTATTTAAAACAAGCGCAGGGAAACAGTGGCCATGGCGGCTGCGATATCTGGATGATAAAAGAGTTGGAAGAATGAATCATACAATATACACTTCATATACTGCACTAAACAGGTACAGTCTGCCCGTTTTTATTTCGGTACATTTATAACGCTTACGCACTTTCTCCCCTTTTTTAAAAATGCGATCGCCTTTGATGCTGAACAAACCGCCTTCCGGTACCTGTTCAACCAGGTGTGCACCTTCCGTTTTTTCATCATAATGGTGTAATACCCTCAATAATTTTTCATCGCCACAACTGCTGGCGGCCGGGTTCTGCAATGTTTTAAGCAGGGCCTTTTCAATATCAGGGGGGAATATTTTCTTCAATAGGAATTGGGCCAGTATTTTACTGAACTCATTCTTCCATTCCAAACCGTGTGCCATTACCCTGTGGCCAAATGTTTCGTAGGTAAAAAGATGGGCCAGTTCGTGTAAGAGGGTAATTAAAAATGCATATTTATTGAGATTGCCGTTGACGCTTATCCGGTGGGTTTTTCCTGCACCCGCATGCCGGTAATCGCCCAGGATACTTTGGCGTTTACGGCTGATCGTTAGATGTACTTTGTGCTGTTGCAGGTAATGTGCCACCGCTTCAAAACTCCCCTCGGGCAAATAAGACTGTAACTGTAAAAGCGGGGCTTCCTGTTTAGGCATTTTTTCTTTTATTCAGCTTCATCACTGCCGCTACTTCCACGGAAAGATAAACCAGGTAAAGCAGCAGGGAGATGAATATGGCGGGCTTGTTAAAAATTTTTCCACTCAGCAATACATAAGTAATAACGGCAACAATAACGGCAAACATCTTTATCATCATGCCTGCCATCACACTGCGGATAAAAACATTGGGGTTACTGTGTTGCATGGCTTTCCGCTGTATACTGAATACGAAGATGCTCATCAGGAAGAACAAAGCGTTGGCAACAAGGATCACCACAAGATCGATACTGCTGTCTTTAAAAAATAATTTTGCAATAAGAAGAGCAAGGGTAAACAAAGAAAAGGTCAGCACCAATGGAAGCAAGACCTTGTATCGTACATTCATGAAAATTATTTTTATTGATTCACCGCATTGGCCCTTTCGGAATTCAACTCTACGATATTAGCCCCCATATGACATTGGCCATTGAAGGTAACGGTAGGCTCTACCTGCAGTTTACCGGCATAGATATCACCATGCAAACTGGCTTTGCCGCGTAAATGCAAAAGCTCTTTTACTTTTATTTTACCTACTACTTTCCCCAATATATCAGCCTGCTGCCCTTCTACATCTCCCTCCACAACGCCATCGGGGCCTATTAAAATTTTAGCTTTTGCCGTAAGATTGCCCTTCAGTATACCGTCAATACGAATATCTCCCTTAGTTTCTATATCCCCGGCAATAGTTGTTCCTGCACCAATGATGGTATTGGCACTGGTAGATGCATCGTCAAAAGAAGTTTTTGATTTTGAGCTAAACATTTTTTCATTTTTAGATTAAGGAATAAATTATTCTGCTGTATTTTCCACCTTTGGTAAAACCAGCTTATTCGTATCTAACCTGGTAATAGTGCCCTGGAGTACTTTTTGCAGGTCGTCATAATATTGCTGCTTATACTTTAACGCATTTTCCATTGAATCAGTACGTATCTTAAGCAATTTGTACTCCCGCATCTGCCTTGCATTACCATATCCTACACCCGGCAAATAATATTTAAGCGGTGTAAAAACGATCAAAGCGATAGTGAGGCCTACCAATACAACAAATAAAGTGCTTAAGGATATATAAACACTCAGGCGGCTGAGTTTGAACTTGACCACTTCTTCATAAGTATCTTCATTCATTACCACCAGCCGGTACCGGTTGCGCAAACGTTTTAAAGTACTATTGGCATCTAATTTCGCCATAATTTTTTGTTGGGGGTTAAAATTAAAGAAATGCCCGTGAAAAAGCAATTTAAAAGCGGTAAAAGCCGTTATTTATTCCATGTAAAGCAATTGATCAATCTGAAAGCTATTACGGATCACAAAAAATCATTAAATCAGTAGAATCCCGGCCCATTATCGTCAATATTTACCAAAAATAACCGATATTTATTCCTACTATTTAACCTTTTGATTCATGCTGAAGAGAACTATAGCCGGTGCAATTATTTTTTCTGTATCCCTTGTCTTGCCAAATATTGCATGGGCACAACCTACCTGGACACTTGACCCCTTTGGAAAAGAAAAAAAACCACAAAAATTTGAAGAGCGAAAACTGGGATCAGAAAAGACCGCAGATAAAAAATTCACCCTGCCCCGCCACTTCCTGCAAAATACCATAACACATTACAATTATTACTTCAATGCCAATAATAAGGTGAACAACGTGGTTGAAAAAGCGAAGATCGCCTTTAAAGATGATTATTCTAAACTGCTTTCATTTTATCCCTATACCCTCGATAATACTGCCGGGCAGAAAAACGACCTTGATTCCGTGATCTATACCTGTACGGCCGGTATACTGATACATGACCTGCGCAACGACTGGATAGATAATATGTACCTGCTGATAGGCAAATCTTATTTCTTTAAAAAGGATTTTGATTCTGCGGCAATGACGTTCCAGTTCATCAACTACAATCTTTTCCCCCGGAAGAAGAATGAAGATGATAGCCGGGTTGTGGGCACGAATTCGGCAGCAAGCGGTAACAGTATTTCTATAGCCAATACAGAGAAAAGAAATTTTATACAAAGACTTATTACCCTTCCTCCCAGCCGTAACGATGCATTGATATGGCTGGCACGCACACTCATCGAACAAAATGAATTGGGTGAAGCCGGAGGTTTGATCAACACTTTACAGAACGATCCTGTTCTTCCCAAAAGGCTGCGCAATGACCTGGATGAAGTAAGTGCCTATTGGTTCTATAAACAGGCGGGGTACGACAGTGCAGCAACGCATCTTGAAAAAGCATTAAGCACAGCTGATAACAAACAGGACAAGTCACGTTGGGAATTCTTACTGGGACAGCTATACGAAATGAACCACCAGTATGATAAGGCATCTGAATATTATTCAAAAGCCGCCAAACATACGGTTGATCCTTTACTGGATATTTATTCCAGGCTTAATGAAGCAAAAATGCTGAAAGGCACGGGCAATCCGAAAGAACTCGATAAAAGCATCGATAACCTGCTGAAGATGGCCAAAAAGGATAAGTATGAAGCCTTCCGCGACATCGTATATTATGCTGCCGGTCAGCTCAGCCTGCAAAAACCCGATACTGCTTCTGCTATCATTTATTTTCATAAAAGCATAAAATATAACGAAAACAATATTCCGTTTAAGAACAAAGCCTTCCTGCAACTGGCAGATATTGCCTATACACAAAAACAATACCGCCAGGCTGCATCATTTTATGACAGCCTGCAACTTGGTACAGACAGTACACTGGCAGACAGGATGGCGCAAATAGAAAGCAGGAAAAACGCATTGACAAAAATTGTGCAGGCAATTGCTACTATTGAAAGGGAAGACAGCCTGCAGGGTATTGCAGCAATGCCAGCTGCCGAACGGGATGCATTCATTAAAAAAATACTCCGGAGATTACGTAAGGAACAGGGATTAAAAGATGATGGAAATTATGCAGGCGGCGATATCATCCCTTTCACTAATAATAATAATCAGGTTCCCGATCTTTTCCCTTCCAACCCCAAAGGGGAATGGTATTTTTATAATAATGCGCTCAAATCAAAAGGCTTCAATGACTTTAAAAGTAAATGGGGAAACCGGGCCAATGCCGACAACTGGCGAAGGAAAGGAGTTTCAGAAGTGCCAGGTAATCCAAAAGATAATATTACCAAAGCCGGCGACAATAAGAATAATACAAAGACCAATGCAAAAGGTGATGCCGCCAATAAAGGGCAGGGAGATGGGCTTACTTATGAATCGCTTGCCAATGACCTGCCGTTAACAGAAGAAAAATTAAATAAGAGTAATGATGCATTGGCAGAAGCTTTATTAGAATTAGCCAAACTTTATCAAAATGAACTGGAAGAATTTGAACTGGCCGCAAATACTTACGAAGATTATTTGAAACGTTTCCCTGCACGTTTAATGGACGGGGAAGTATACCTTGGTCTTTATTATTGCTATACCAAACTGGGTAATAAAACAAAAGCCGATTACTATAAAGACCTGCTTAATACTAAATTCACCAATTCAAAATCGGCGCAACTGCTTAATAACCCTTCTTCGCTTAACCCCAAGGCAGCGAGCCCCGAGGCAACAAAACTGTACGATAGCATTTATCAGCTCTTTATTGAAGGAGATTTTGATAAAGCCATCGCAGAAAAGAAAAAAGCAGATAAGCTGTACGGTATAAATTACTGGACACCACAATTACTTTACATTGAAGCACTCTATAATGTAAAACAACGTAACGACAGTGTTGCCATTGCCGGGTTGCAAAATTTAATAGCCCATAACCCCGCATCACCGCTTAAGGAAAAAGCTGCTACGATGATCGCTGTATTGAGAAGAAGGAGCGAAATAGAGACCTATCTTACCAACCTGCAGATTACCAGGGATACAGAAACCAATGTTATTGTAGCCCCCAATAACCCGGTGGTAAATACCAAACCGGTAAATAATGTACCGGTGGCGAAAGACAGTACAAAAAAAATAATTCCACCATTAACCAATGGTGTCTTTACCCTGTCGCCTGCTTCACCACATCTAGTGCTGATGATAATGGATAAAGTAGATCCCGTTTACGTAAATGAAGCAAAGAATGCGTTTACCCGTTACAATAAGGAAAACTATTACGACCTTAACATCAACATTACTAAAGACGCGATTGATGCCGACCGTAATTTACTGCTTATCTATCCATTTGCTGATGCAGCCACAGCCCTGCAGTATTATGATAAGATAAAAAAGGCCGCAGGTAATGAAGTTTCCTGGTTGCCCGCCAATAAATATTCCTTTGTTATCATCACCAATGAAAACCTGCACTTATTGAAAGCAAATAAAAATATAGCAGAATACAAAAAGCTGTTAAATACACAATATCCCAACAGGTTTTAACAATGTTGCCTTTTACCACATAAAACCATTCAATACTTTTGAAAGTTATAAGTTGATGACCATTACTTATAACTTTTAACTTATCACTTTTAACTCATCGCATGAAAAGTTCTGTAAAAATCTTATGGCGGATATTTTTAGGCGGGTTCTTATTGCTGCTGGTAATGTTGTTGTGCGCCAATTTTGGTTTGTTTGGCAAAATGCCTTCAGTAGAAGAACTGCAAAATCCCGAAGCCGATCTGGCCAGTGAAATTTATTCCAGCGATGGGATGCTAATGGGCAAATATTATGCAGAGAACAGGAGCGAAGTAAAATACAATGAGATATCACCCAATGTCATCAATGCCTTAATAGCTACGGAAGATGAGCGGTTCTATGATCATTCGGGCATTGATGCACAGGCATTGGCCCGTGTGGTATTCACACTGGGTACACAGGGCGGTGGCAGTACACTTACACAGCAATTGGCTAAGATGATACTTGGGCAGGGGAAGGGGAATATTTTTAAACGCGGTTTTGATAAATTAAAAGAATGGATCGTTGCCGTAAAACTGGAACGCAATTTTACCAAGGAAGAGATCATTGCCCTTTACCTTAACCGTGCACCATGGGGAAATGTTTACGGTATACGCAATGCTTCAAGAACGTATTTTCAAAAAGAGCCCAAAGAACTGAAGGTAGAAGAAGCCGCTGTTTTGATCGGCATGCTCAAAGGGTTTATCTATAACCCTATCGGCCATCCTGAGGCTGCACTTAACCGGAGAAATACGGTGATCAACCAAATGGTTGTTTGTAAACAACATTTTTTAACGGAACAAGAAGCCGAAAAACTGAAAGCAAAGCCACTGATCACCAATTACAAAAAAATAGATGAGAATGTAGGCATTGCGCCTTATTTCCGCACCGTGCTTGCCGAGAAATTAAAGGAATGGTGCAGTACACACAAGAACCCAAAGACCGGTGAGAACTATAACCTTTACCGCGATGGTTTAAAGATATACACCACTATCAATTCTAAAATGCAGCAGTATGCCGAAGAAGCGGTGGTACAACATATGCCGGTAATTCAAAAGAAGCTTGACTGGATCATGAAGAACAATGGGGCAAGGATATGGAAGGGGCACGAAAGCATAATTGAATCTGCTTTCAAGTATACCGAACGCTGGAAGAGCATG
>JAYWAN010000016.1:0-7195 GCA_043782405.1 Chitinophagaceae bacterium | reverse complement strand
AGACGGATTTCTTTACGGCCCCATTCAGCAAGGCTCATATCTTTTACCTTGTTAGGTAGACTAAAATCGATTGCATTTTTTGTTACTGTTGACATGTTGTATAATTTAAGCTGCAAATTTATATGATTTAGGATAATATTCTATAAGATTTACTAACTTTAGGAGATAATACTGTATTATCTTATATTTTAGAATAAAACTAAAGTTTAACATGGCAAAAGCAAGTAAAAAAGAAAATTCACCTGTACCGGTACTATCGCTTGACAAAAAAGATATGGCGATTCTTAAACTGTTACAGGAAAATGCAAGGGCCACGGTGAAAGAAATATCTGCAAAAATACACCTGAGCACTACACCGGTACATGAGCGCATTAAACGCATGGAAGAAAATGGGGTGATAAAACAGTATGTTACCATACTGGATCACAGCAAGGTTAAAAAAGGATTGATCGTGATATGCTATGTGTCTTTAAAAGAACACAGTAAGAATGCGGGCAATAAATTCATCCGGACGATACATGAGTTAACGGAAGTAACGGAATGTTATAATATCTCGGGTGAGTTTGATTTTATGCTGAAAGTCATTTGTGAGGATATGAACAGCTATTATGATTTCCATGTAAATAAGTTAAGTAATATTGAGAACATGGGGCACGTGCAGAGCATTTTTGTGATGGGAATTATTAAACAGACGCACCAATTGGTTCATGGATGAGGGGAGAGGAAGGTTTAGAGGGTTGAGGAGGTTTAGAAAGTTTAGAAGGTTGAGAAAGTTTGGCACTGCATTGTAATTATCATAATCCTTTCTAAACCTTCTAAACTTTCTCAACTTCCTAAATTCAGCTGCAGTACATAATCATTCATAAAATAACCATTACCGATATCAATATCTTCTTCACGTACTATTACAAATCCCGATTTTTGATAAAACCCCAATGCTTTATTGAAGCGGTTTACATTCAGCTCAAGGTGAGTTGCCGCAGCTGGCCTGATATCAGCAATGATAAAATCAAATAAATATTTTCCAATGCCCTTGCCCTGTTGATCGGGATCGACATAAATTTTATGCAAACGATACACCAACGGCTCTTCATCCGATTTGGGCGAATAAGAAGCAAACCCCATTGCTGTACCCTCTTCCCATGCAATAATGAACTGGTGGCCTTTCTGCATCTGTTCCTGCAATGAATTGTTGCTGTAAAAAAGGTCCAGCATATAAGTCAGCTGCCCGGGAGTGATGATCGATGCATAAGCAACGGCCCAGGAGGCCTGTGCCAATTCCTGTATGGTTGGGATATTTTCGGGACCAGCTTTTTTAACCGCGATCATCAGATGATTTTTATCTTCAGTGTAGGCGCAAAGAAAAAATGTCCCTGTGCATCTTTGGCTACCACGTCAAAGAAATATAATTCTTCGCCCGACTTCAATTGCGTACCCACACTTTTTACCCAGATATCGGGCAGGGGAGTTGTTCTGAAAAGATCGGCAACAACGGTTGAAGAAAAAGTTGTCTTGCCACTCTCACTTTCTTCAGCGCCGATAACGCCAACTTTCCTGTAGAGGAACTGGTAAGAAGAAATGCCGTACGCATTTTTTTTATCGTCGGTGATCTTTATGGGGAAGGTCAGTAATTGAACGGCTTCATCAACAGTAACGCTGGCAGAATCGTTGTGGCCACCCCAGAAGGTCTTAACTTTTGGCGGAACGAATTTTTGTACAGGGCTCACTTTATTATTAGCCTTAGGTGTTTGTGCAACAAGGCTGGTGAAGACCAGTAATAAAACGGATGTTAAATAAATATGTTTTAAAGTAGGCATTTGCATAAAAATTGAAACTACAACGAAATTACTACACAATTAGTATGCCTGAATGGTTTTAACGTATCGTTTAGCCCACCATTTGGGGCGAATTCCTGCTTATAAAGCGATAAGGCTCTCTTCTATCGTTCTTATCCTTGCTTCGGCATCGGCTTTTTTCTTTTGTTCCATGGCCAGCACTTCGGGCCTGGCATTGGCAATAAATTTTTCGTTACTTAATTTTTTTTCTACGGCTGATAAGAAACCTTTCTGGTGCTCAAGGTCTTTCAACAGGTCAGTTTTTAATGAAGCACTATCCAATGCTTTTCCGGTTTCAATATAGAATTTATCTTTTTCTACTGCCACCACGATGGTATTTGCTATGGCTTCATTGCAGAAAGAAATGGTTGCTGCATTTACCTGCTTGCTTAAAATAGTTTCAATAGCAGGGTATTTGTCAGCCGTTGCTGTTTGTATGTGAAGCTGAATAATGTCTTTTGGTTTCAGCTGGCTCTTGTTTCTTGCTTCTCTCAGTGCCGTGATCACTTGCTTCAGCAATGCACCCTGTTGCAGCATATCCTGTTGGTAAACCCCGGCAGCAGACTGCTGTTTTACACAAAGGTCGGCTGACTGCTCTTTCAATAAATGATAAATTTCCTCTGTAACAAAGGGCATGAAGGGGTGTAATAATTCCATCAATGCTTCAAAAAATTCAACAGTCTTATTGTATACAACAGCATCTATCGGCTGTTCAAATCCCGGCTTCACCCACTCCAGGTACCAGCTGCAGAAATCATCCCATATCAATGAGTAAATGGTTTTTAAAGCTTCGCTTAAGCGAAATTGGTTCATCATTCCATCAACTTCTGCTCTAACCTCATTTAATCTATTTGAAAACCATTCTAAAGCAAAGTCGTTTGTTGTTTGTTGTTTATCGTTTGTTGTTTGCCTTCCTTCCCACATCTTCACCAGCTTCAGTGCATTCCACAATTTATTATTGAAATTTCTTCCCTGCTCCAATGCCGATTCATCAAATAAAATATCATTACCGGCAGGCGAAGCGATCATGATGCCAAAACGAACGGCATCGGCGCCATACTGATCGATCAATCCCAACAGGTCGGGCGAATTGCCCAGGCTCTTGCTCATCTTTCTTCCCTGCTTATCCCTTACTATACCGGTAAAGTATACCTGCTGAAAAGGTTTTTCATCCATATACTCAAAACCTGCCATGATCATACGGGCCACCCAGAAAAAAATAATTTCCGGGGCAGTCACTAATGTATTGGTAGGGTAGTAGTATTTAACTTCTTTATTGCCGGGATCAGAAAAGCCTTTGAAAACTTCAAAAGGCCATAGCCAGCTGCTGAACCAGGTATCGAGGCAGTCTTCATCCTGTTGTAATGTTGAATGTTGAATGTTGAATGCTGAATTTTTTGCAACAGCCTGTTCCCTTGCCTGTTGTTCATTTTCTGCGACATATACATTGCCTTCGGCATCGTACCAGGCAGGTATGCGATGCCCCCACCAAAGCTGGCGGCTGATGCACCAGTCTTTTATATTCTCCATCCAGTGACGGTAAAGATTTTTAAATTTCGGTGGATAAAATTTTATCTCTTCTTCCATTACAGTTTTCAATGCAGGCGTGGCAATATCTTTCATGCTCACCCACCATTGCAGGCTCAGGCGTGGTTCCACAACTGCGTCTGTGCGTTCACTATAGCCTACTTCACTGGTATAATCTTCTGTATTGACCAGGAAGCCTTTTTCTTCCAGTTCAACAATGATCTTCTTCCTTGCTTCAAAGCGGTCGAGCCCGATATAGATCTGTGCATCTGGTCCCAATGTGCCATCATCATTAAAGATATCAACTACTTCCAGGTTATGTTTTTGTCCCAGTTGATTATCATTCATGTCATGCGCAGGGGTAACTTTTAAAGCACCCGAACCAAAGTCCATGGTTACATAATCATCGGCAATGATCGGGATACGGCGGTTGATCAATGGCACCAATGCAAACTTCCCCTGCAGGTGTTTATAGCGTTCATCATCCGGGTGAACACAGATGGCGGTATCGCCCATGATCGTCTCGGGGCGAACAGTTGCGATAACTATCCCTTCATCGCTTCCATCGATGGCATAGCGCAGGTGATATAATTTTTGTTTGGTCTCTTTTCTTATCACTTCCTCATCACTCAACGCCGTTTTTGCTTTTACATCCCAGTTGATCATCCTTTTGCCACGATAGATCCATCCTTTTTTATGAAGGGCTACAAATACTTTTATCACCGACTCATAATAATCCTTGTCCATCGTAAAAGATGTCCGGTCCCAATCAAGGCTGCACCCCAGTTTTTTCAATTGTTGCAAAATGATGCCGCCGTATTTTTCTTTCCATTCCCAGGCGTAGTCCAAAAATTCATCACGGCTTAAAGAAGATTTTGCAATGCCCCTTTCCCGCAGCATGCCCACTACTTTTGCTTCAGTTGCAATTGATGCATGATCGGTTCCCGGCACCCAGCAGGCATTCTTACCCTGCATCCTTGCCCGGCGGATCAAAATATCCTGTATGGAATTATTGAGGCAATGCCCCATGTGTAAAACACCGGTAACATTTGGTGGCGGAATAACAATCGTATAAGGTTCCCGTTCATCGGGAGTACTGGTGAAATATCCTTTATCCAGCCAATGCTGGTACCATTTGGCTTCAATGGCTGTGGGTTCAAAATTTTTAGTCAATTCCGTCATAAGTAGGCAAAAATACAAAAAAAGAAGGGAGGAAACAGGGCGGGCTATTGACTTTGCTTAGAACGACGGTTGAGTTGGAATAAAATAAGGATTTATGAAGATGCTTCGATCCCATCATCACAAGAGCAGCACATCTACACATCTGCCATTTGCACATTTACACATCTACATATCTACATATCTGCACATCTTAATTCATTTCCTCTACCCATTTGTCCCTATCATCAGGACTGAATTTCCAGGGTGCAAAATTATTTTCAATATTGCTGAACATCACATTCCATTCCTGCGGTGCATTACTGTCTTCCATGATCAATGAACGGCGCAGTTCTACAATAATGTCGAGCGGACTGATGCTTACCGGGCATTCCTGCACACAGGCGTTACAGGTAGTACATGCACGGAGTTCTTCAACAGAAATATGGTCGTTCAATAATGTTTTGCCATCATCTTTAAATTCCCCGTTGGTATTTATATTTTTTCCAACGGCTTCCAAACGGTCACGGGTGTCCATCATTATTTTACGCGGACTTAATAATTTCCCCGTCTGGTTAGCCGGGCAGGCGGCACTGCACCTTCCACATTCGGTACAACTGTATGCATCCAGTAAACTTTTCCAACTCAGGTCAAATACATCTTTGGCACCAAATTTTTGCGGGGCAGCGTCACCCGTTGGAGCAAGTTCGGGCTGCATCATATACTTCACTTCAGTCTGCACATTTGCCATATTATCCATTTTACCGGTCACATTCAATCTTGCATAATAGGCATTGGGAAAAGCCAGCACGATATGCAGGTGCTTACTGTAAGGCAGATAATTTAGGAAGGCAAAAATACCGATGATGTGCAGCCACCAGCAAGACCGTTCAATAATGATCAATGTACTTTGGGAAAAATCGCTGAACATTGGTGCAATAAGGCCGGAAAAAATAAAATTACCCGTATCGTGATAATGTTCGGCGCCCTGTAATTGTAAAGCCCGGTCAACACTGTTCATGGTAATGAACAATGTCATTAAAATAATTTCAGTAAGTAAGATATAATTGGCATCACTGCGTGGCCAGCCCTTAAGGTCACTGCTGATAAAGCGTTTTAGTTTGATGATATTCCTTCTTACTAAAAAGATAACACAAACTGTAAAAACACCTACGGCTAATATCTCAAAAAAATTGATGAGGAAAGTATAAACGCTACCGAGGTATGGAAGGAACAATCGATGTGTTCCTGCGATACCATCCAGCACAATTTCCAGCACCTCAATATTGATGATGATAAAACCTGCATAGATAACAAAATGCATAACGGCAACCAACGGGTTCCTGAACATTTTTTTTTGGCCAAGTGCCAGCAACAATAAATTCCTCCAGCGCTGTGGCTTATTATCATTCAGGTCTTCGGCCCTGCCCAAAAAAATATTGCGGCGAATCTGCATTATTTTTTTAGCAAATAAAAAAATGGCCAGCAACGCCAAAACGCTAAAAAGAACCTGTTGAAGAATGTGCATAGTAGTTATTGTACAACTAAGGTACGCAAAGGCATTTAAAAACTCACTGCATGAAAGCCGAATTTTCCATTGGAGTATTCCAATGCGGGCATGGGAAATTTAAAAACATTCAACAACATCAACGCAAGTTTAATACCCTTGTGCCTGGTCTTTATTTTTGTAAGGTCAATATCGGGCCCAAGGTACCATTGACGGTAACGTTTGATATCAGTACGGTTGAAATTGATATTGCCTGAAGAATCTTTACCGGTGTTATCATTGGCACCAAACATACCTTCGGCCCCTGTACCGATGGAGATGTTGAGCCACCGGGGCAGTTTGCTTTTTGGAAAAAATGAACTGATGTTGGCACTTAACCAATAAGTTTGGCCATTATAATCTTTGAGTAAACGCTCTGCTGTGCTTTTTCCAAAAATTTTATCACTGCGTTGGTTTAGTGAAGCATCACCATAACTTTTACGGTGAAACGAAAATTTATATTGTAAGCGTTGTTCGTCCCAGGCTAGTTCCTGCGATAAAAATAATCCGCTGCCGATGATATTTGCCCCAAAATCGCCCCAGCTCCAGCCCCATTGCGAACTGAATCCATCGAGTGTTTCGATCACCGTCTGGTAAATGGCTCCGCTAATACCACCCAGCCAGATCCTTTTTTTGCGGCCGATGCCCGACCATCTCCACAGTTCCATACTGGCTTTACTTTCGGCATAGGCGCTGTAAGCATGGCCTATCTTATCAATTTGCTGCCATTCTTTGATATCATTGAATGTATGAAAATGTGTTTGCGGATAATTTTTGTACCAGGTAGCGTAAAGTCCCGCCATTACTGCCCCATAGCCAATAATATTGGTTGCCCCGATTATTTTTACCCTGTTGTTGATTTGCTTTTTAGAAAGGGAAAAATGGTTGGGGTCTGTGATCTTTTCGGGTTGATCTTTTTTTGTAGAATCCTGGGCCAATACATTAACGTGGGTAACAAGCAGGAAGGCGATGCTCCATAGTATTAATTTCGTACAAGGGTGCGACGCCTTTGAAGTTGAAATATATTTTGTGGCTGGGCTCATAAAAAACAAAAATAACGGAAGAAAGTCTCTTAAACCTTACGTAATAGTTAATGATGAGGATTTGAAGGAGCAATTAAAACTTAGGG
>JAYWAN010000015.1:0-2762 GCA_043782405.1 Chitinophagaceae bacterium | reverse complement strand
GATTACTAATACAAAAGCCTTAAGGGGAGAGGAGATATGAAGCTGAAATGAAGATGTCCTGCCGATGGAACAACCGCTGCAATAATATGGCGGCTTACACTAAATTAGCCGACATTGATAAGTATTCCAAAAAATATTAAGTAGTGAAAACCAGTGAATTATTATTCGATCCTTTTTAATTGTCGGTGTCGGCAATGAAACCGACTATTGGGTTTGTGTGTTGGCTTTTCTGCTGAATAATGCGCTAATAGTACAAGTGTGCGACGCCACTGAAGCCTAATAGTAATTCATTGGCTTGGTAATAAATGAATTTAAACCAGCTAATTAAATATCCAATCCTCCCTTTGCCCATATATCATCCAGCGGACTCATAATATTAACCAGGCTCTCCCGCTTTACGTGTAAATAACGCGTAGTTGTTTTTATATCGAAATGGCCCAGCAGGTCTTTGATGAAACGGATATCAATGCCCTTTTCAAGTAGATGCGTGGCAAAACTGTGCCGCAGACTGTGAAAACTTACTGCTTTATTGATGCCCGCTTTTTCCCTGGCCAACTGAAAAATGCGCTGCGCACTCCGGCCGCTGTAGGGCTCGCCGGATGTGGGGCCTTCAAAAATATATTTCAACGGACGAGGGTTGCATTCTTTTAAATAGGCCCGCAAAATATCCAGCAATACCGGACTCAGCATTACATACCGGTCTTTTTTGCCCTTGGCATTTTCTATGAAGATCTGCATCCGGTCGCTGTCGATATGGCTAAGCTGCAGGTTAACGACCTCGCTTACACGAAGCCCGCCACTGTAGGCAGTAAATAATATGGCTTTGTGCTTTTTGTTTTCCAGTGCGTTGAATAACCTGCTGATCTCCCTTTCACCCAGCACTTTGGGAAGTATCAGTTGTTTCTTTGGCCTTGGTATCTCATAAAAAAATCTCTCCTGCCGCAATACCTGCTCGTAATAAAACTTCAATGCGTTGAGGCGACTGTGTAAACTGTTCTCGCTTAATTTTAACTCCATGGTGCAGTATAGCATATAACGTTTCAACTCTTCTGGCGTAATACCCGCTGCAGGCCGGTTGCCCAGCACCTGCAAAAAAATACCAAACTCATTCCTGTAGGTCTTAATGGTACTGGGGCTATAGGCTTTTAAATGCAACAGGTTTACATAATCATCAAATGCAGTAAGATTTTCCGCTATGAGCGCCCCGGGCTTATAAAAACTTTTTATATACCTGTCGCTTTGCTCTTCTGTAATGATAACGGGTAGGGTTGGGGGTAGTTTGTTTCCAGGCACCTGCTCAAGTAATACTGCATTCTTTTGGGCAAACAGTTGTTCTTCTAAAGCACTGCTGTCGATCCCGGCATTACCGGCAACCACTTTTGCCAGTTCTAGTAAAGCGTTACGGGTACAAGGCAAATGCCAGCTGCCCATTGTTTTGCTCCAGCGTGAATCAGGAATTTTTCGGATAATATTATTCAGGTGGCTGTTGGCATCAAATACCAACAGTATGCGGCGTTCTTTTTTATGAACTACCGCAGACAATTTAATTGTTTGCATATCGGGACTATTACGGATTAACTAAATAAATATACGGAAAATGTGGAGATGTGCAAATGTGCAGATATGTAAATGTGCAGATATGTAAATGTGCAGATGTGCGGATGGGTTCAGGCCAACGGGACATTTGAACTCAATTGGTAATTAGTGGCTAATAATTATAATTCTTTACATCCCTTACTGGCAATTCTTATTGACCGCATCAGTGGCATCTGCATAGCCCAATTCTTTGGCTTTCTTAAAATCTTTACAGGCACCCGCCTTATCGCCTTTATCCATTTTTATTACACCACGGCTGAAGTATGCTCTTGAAAATTCAGGATCAAGTTCAATGGTTTTATCCAGGTCGGCCATTGCACCGGCCAGGTCTTTAAGATGATACTTTGCAATACCCCGGTTAAAATAGGTCTTTGCAGACTTTAATCCGAACTGGATCGCTTTGTTACAATCCCTGACGGCACCGGCATAATCATTAAGGCTGCTCTTAATTACTGCCCTGCTGCTATAAGCCCCTGCATATTTTGGATCAAGTGCAATGGCTTTATTGTAATCACGCAGTGCACCATTGTTGTCATTTAAAAATGATCTTTTTATCACTCCCCGGTTTACATAGGCTTCTACATATTTGGGATTAAGTGCAATGGCTTTATTTAAATCCTGCAGGGCGGCAGTATAATATTTAAGGTTATATTTTGAAGCGCCCATGCGATTATAAGCTTCGGCAGATTTTGGATCAAGTACAATGGCCTTATTATACTCTTCAATGGCACCGCTATAATCTGCAGCACTATCTTTTAATTTCCCGGCATTTAAATAATCGGCGGAAGTTTGTGCTTTTGCGCCACCGGCACAAACCAACAGGAGTAAAAAAAAATATTTCATCATCGTAATATTAATAATAAAGTTACCGGATTATAATAAAAAACAGAAGTACAATATTCTGGTACTTTTATTTGCGTCCCACAGTATACAAGGTTCGATCTTTCTTCCCGAAGACTTAACACAGGTATTAAGGCTTTAAGCAAAGGGCCTGACCCGAAAAAGGGATATTCTTGTAGTAGAAAAAAGGTAAGGTAACTAAGATATATCTGCTAAGGGGTTTCAAATCGGTAGTGGTACAGTTTGAAAATTGTCAGGTTGAGCTTGTCGAAACCGCTTTAGGATGATAATCCTTATACTAATCCGCCTTCGACAAGCTCAGGCTG
>JAYWAN010000014.1:0-7312 GCA_043782405.1 Chitinophagaceae bacterium | reverse complement strand
TTCAGCTTTATCATTTTTTTCATACCTGCTGAACCTTCTCCAGGCATATACCAGCGCCACAAGTGCCGCTGCAACGGAAATGATCATCAGCATGTATTCTGTTGAATGGCCCAATTCGTTTTTAACAGTGATCGCATTGCTTTGTGCAAACACGGGTGCTAAAAACTCTTCCAGTTTATGCCCACCATGCACGAATGCTTCAGGAATACCTATCCACCCACCAACTACTGCAAGTATGGCCAGCATCACCAATGGGATAGTCATTGCCCTGGGGCTTTCATGCAGGTGGTGTTCCTGCTCCTGTGTACCGCGGAAATTTCCCAAAAAGGTCATGGCGTATAAACGGAACATATAAAATGCCGTCATCATTGCGCCGGCAACACCAATGCCCCATAACAATGGATTTTTTGCAAATGCAGCGCCCAGTATTTCATCCTTTGAAAAGAAACCCGAGAAGGGTGGTATGCCTGCAATGGCCAAACAACCCAATAAGAAAGTGATATGGGTGATGTTCATGTATTTCTTCAATCCGCCCATATTGCGCATGTCCTGTTCTCCGCCCATGGCATGGATAACACTCCCTGCGCCAAGGAATAACAAAGCTTTAAAGAAAGCATGTGTCATTACATGGAATACTGCACCGGTATAAGCACCAACGCCTAATCCCAGGAACATATAACCAAGCTGACTAACGGTAGAGTATGCCAGCACTTTTTTAATATCATTTTGTTTTAGTGCAATGGTAGCTGCAAGTATCGCCGTTGATAAACCAACAATGGCAACAACGCATTGCGATACCGGGGCCATCGTGTATAAGATATTGCTGCGTGCAATCATATAGATACCGGCAGTAACCATGGTAGCTGCATGTATCAATGCGCTCACGGGAGTTGGGCCTGCCATCGCATCGGGCAGCCAGGTGTACAGGGGTATCTGTGCACTTTTACCCATGGCGCCAAAAAATAATAATAAAGTGATGCCGGTGATATCAGTAGCAGATAATTTGGATACACTGGCAAATACATCATGGAAATCGACAGTACCCAGTTTTGTTACCAGCCAGAATACCGCCAGTAAAAAACCAAGGTCGCCAATACGGTTCATGATGAAAGCTTTCTTAGCCGCATTATTGTAATTATTATTCTTAAACCAGTACCCAATCAGTAAATAAGAACACAGCCCCACTCCTTCCCAACCCATGAACATGATGACATAGTTGGCCCCCAATACCAGCAAGAGCATCGAAAACACGAAAAGATTGAGGTAGGCAAAATAGCGGGCAAAATCTTTGGGCGCTTCATCATGCATATACGCAGTTGAATACACATGGATGAGAAATCCAACTCCGGTGATGATCAATAAGAAAATGGAAGAAAGTTGATCTAGCTGAAAATCGAACCCGATCTTTAAAGATTCAATATTGATAAAATTAAAATAATGGGCAACATGTGTATTGCCGTTCTTTACCGACATGAAAATATATACACTAGCCAAGAAGGAAAGAAAAACAACCCCGCTGCCAATAATACCCGACAGCGTTTTTGACAAAAATTTTCTACCCAGGCCATTGATCAAAAAACCAAGCAATGGCAACAAAGGGATCAACCAGGCTATTTGTAAAGAATTATTCATAAGCACTGTTATAACTACCGGTGACCAATAACCGGTAATGAGTTAGTTCTTTAATCTGTTTAAAAAATTTACATCCGTCGAATGTGTGTTCCGGTAAAGCAGTACAATGATAGCCAGCCCCACACTTACTTCTGCAGCAGCGACTACCATAATAAAAAATACAAAGATCTGTCCGTCGCTCACGATAGCCGGAACAGCTTTCCCCATATCTGTAGCAGCGTGCATTTTTGAAAAAGCCACCAGTAATAAATTTACCGCATTGAGCATCAGCTCTACACACATAAAAATAATAATGGCATTACGCCGGGTGAGCACACCCACGATGCCGATACAGAATAAGGCCACTGCCAATGCGATATACCAGTTAATTTCCATATGCCTATAATTTCACGTACAGCCCCATCCCCATCGTAGAAGATGCAGGCCCGATACCAATGATCCCTTTTATTTTTTTCCTTATGATCCCATTAAAGATATCAGCAGCTTTATACGAAGCGCCTTTTGTTAAAAATTTAACCAGCAAACCCGACGCGATGGTACTTAAGCCTGATATCAATGCACCTTTATAATCTTTTTGCAAAGCCGATTTATCGAGTGCTTTAATAGTACCGTAAGCTGCTATGGCACTTCCCGCATAGGCGGCTATCTTATAGATCGTTCTCCCGGTTTTAAAAGTATTGAACAGCTTGTCGATCTGTTCATTTTTTTTCAGACCCAATATCTCCGCTACTTTTTCTATTTTTTTTATGGGTGTGTTTCCTAAAGAAAATTTTGGTGCAAAGCCCCTTTGCACATTCAATATTTTTCCGAATATCTTATCCAGGCTTATATTATTAAGGTCTAACTGCTGTGCAGTGATTTTCCCAACGGTAAAGAATAAAACAAAAGAAAGTAGGATCAATTTTTTCATGCTGTCGACTTTTGGGTTAATTATTGTTTCTCCTTTTTACCGATCACTACTGCACCGATCATAGCGCTTAAAAATAATACACTGCTTATTTCAAACGGTACCAGGTAATCTTTGAATAAAGCCATGCCCAGGTTTTTGATCAATCCCGAATCTCCTTCATTCATTTGCATAACAGCACTTGCCGTATCTGATCTCATCAGCGCAGCTATGATCACCAGGAACAAACAACCGCCCGAGATCAATCCGGCAAACTGAAGTAGCCTGTTCTTCTGCGGTTCTGCTGCTGCATTAAGGTTCATCAGCATCACTACAAAAAGAAAAAGCACCATTATAGCGCCGGCATAAACAATGATGTTTACAATGGCCAGGAACTGTGCATTCATTAAAATATAATGGCCCGAGATAGCAAAGAAGGTAACAATAAGTGCCAGTATGCTATGCACTGGGCTCTTACTGGTGATCACCATTATCGCACTACCCAATGCCAGCGCTGTTAAAAACCAGAATAATATAACTGTAATGCTCATGTGTACTAATTAACCGTTTCTCTTTTTACCCTGTTGCCCAATGCTTTTTTATACGCTTCCGGTTCTTCAACAGGATGTGGTATCAATAATTCATCTTTACTGTATACAAATTGTTTGCGCTGGTAATCGGCAGGTGCAAATGTTTCGCTTAAATAGATGGCATCTTTAGGGCATGCATCTTCGCAAAGTCCGCAAAAGATACAACGCAGCATGTTGATCTCATACCTGGCTGCATATTTCTCTTCCCGGTAAAGATTTTCTTCACCTGCCTGTCGTTCTGCGGCTTCCATGGTGATGGCTTCTGCCGGGCAGGCAACAGCACATAGGCCGCAGGCCGTGCAATTTTCCCTGCCTTCTTCATCACGGTTTAAAATATGCAGTCCGCGGAAAACAGGACTGAAAGGCCTTTTCTTTTCAGGATAATTAATAGTGGGCTTCTTTTTGAACATATGCATGAACGTTATGAACATGCCTTTAAAGACAGCAGGCAGGTACATCTTCTCCATAAAGCTCATTGGCTTTCGCTCCACTAATTTTACCCTGTTGGTTAACGCTTGCATATTTTTTATTGTTTACAAATATATTTTAACTCAAAAATGCCAGTGATTTTGTTTCAGCAAAACCAATGCACCTGTTACCAGCATATTGGCCAATGCCAAAGGGATCAATATGCGCCAACCCAGGTTCATCAGCTGGTCGTACCGGAAACGCGGTATCGTCCACCTTACCCACATGAATATGAATAAAAAGATAATCACTTTAGTCATCAATACAAATATCCCCAGCAATGCTGCCCAGTTAGGTGCCATTGCAGCTTCATTCACAAAGGGGCAATCATAGCCACCGAAGAACAATGTTGCCATTATCACGCTGCTGATGAACATGTTGATATATTCCGAGAACAAATAAAAGCCAAGTTTCATCGATGAATATTCTGTATGATATCCACCAATGAGTTCATTCTCTGCTTCCGGCAGGTCGAACGGCGTTCGGTTACATTCAGCAAAAGCACAAATCAAAAATATCAGGAAGCCTAACGGCTGGTAAACGATATTCCACAATCCCTGCTGTTGCTGCAGCACCATTTCTTTCAGGCTAAGCGTTCCCGTTATCATCAGTAATGCGATCAGTGAAATACCCATCGCCAGTTCGTAACTGATGATCTGCGATGCGGCCCTCAATCCACCCAATAAGGAGAATTTATTATTACTGGCCCAACTACCTATCATGATGCCGTACACGCCCATGCTCACTACGGCAAATACATATAAGATGCCCACATTAACATCGGCGATCTGCAGGGGAATATCCCTTCCAAAAAAATGCACTTTATCACCCCAGGGAACCACGGCACCGGTCATGATGGCCGTAAGCATTGCCAGGGCAGGGCCAAGAATGAATAAGGATTTGGAAGAAAAATCAGGGATGATCTCTTCTTTAAAAAACAATTTCAATCCGTCTGCCAGAGGTTGTAATAAACCAAAAGGGCCGGCACGGTTGGGGCCACGCCTGTCCTGCAAAATGGCGGCAACCTTTCTTTCGGCATAAGTGGTGTACATGGCTATGCCTAGGGAAGCCATCACCACGATAATGATAAGCACCAGTTTTTCCACCACCAAAGCAAAATCAATTCCTAAAAGCATAATTCCTTATTAAATATATTTCCCCGTTTATTTTTTCATTCCCCACTGTGTTGATTCCCCTTCACCCTTTACATGATCGCCCGACTTTGCAAAATCACCTGCCTGTGCCGCCCCTTCAATCTCACTTAAATGAACCGAAGGGTTATTCACTTCACTTACATTATGTATGTTCATCAGCAGTTTAGGCTCACGGCCACCCATAACTGCTTTTATGGTTTCAGTTGGTATTTCCAGCGTTTTGTATTTATTGGCACCCATCACTGAATGACGGCTGATGGTTGAAATCCCCTCGATCTCCCAATCAGCAGTTTTCTTTTTATCAAAGCGGCAGGTGTTGCAGATCCATCCTGGCTTACCGGCATAACTCTGCACTTCACCCCACTGGTCTTTACGTGCCGTAACCCTGTACACTTCATCGCCCCTTAACCATAAGGTTGCTTTGCCGCAGCATTTTGGGTTTTCGCAATTGCGGTGTGCATCAACGGGCTTGGTGAACCATACCCTGTTCTTAAACCGGAAGGTCTTATCGGTTAATGCTCCAACAGGGCAAACATCGATCATATTACCGCTGAAATCATTGTCAATGGCTTTTGAAATATAGGTAGAAATTTCAGCATGGTCGCCACGATCCAAAATGCCATGCACTCTTTTATCAGTCAATTGATCGGCAACATAAGTGCAACGATAACAAAGGATGCACCTCGTCATATGTAATTGTATGTAGGGTCCGATATCTTCTTTCTCAAAAGTTCTTCTTGCAAATTCGTAGCGGGTCCCTTCTTTTCCATGTTCATATCCAAGATCCTGCAAATGACATTCTCCTGCCTGGTCGCAGATAGGGCAATCAAGCGGGTGATTGATCAATAGAAATTCCACCACGCCATTCCTTGCATCGATCACTTTATCACTGGTGATATTTTTTACCACCATACCATCCATTACATTCGTTCTGCAGCTGGCCACCAGTTTAGGCATGGGCCTGGGGTCGGCTGTTGAACCCGCAGCAACTTCCACCAGGCAGGTACGGCATTTACCGCCGCTGCCCTGCAACTTGCTGTAATAGCACATAGCCGGTGGCGTTACATCACCGCCGATCTGTCTCGCAGCATTCAGTATGGTAGTCCCCGGCGGCACATCTATTGTGATGTTGTCGATGGTTATTTTGAATAATTTTTGTTCTTCTCCCATATCTATTTTTCTTAACCGCTAAGTCGCGGAGACGCTAAGTTCGCAAAGCCTTCGCGACACTTCGCGTCTTTGCGTCATCGCGGTAAAACTATTACTTTGTTACCGGTACATGAATCGCATCTGCATAATGCCCCAGCCCATAATTCTTTCTCAAACACTCTTCGGGGTTGTTCACATGCCATTCAAATTCATCCCTGAAATGCCTGATCGCTGCCGCCACCGGCCATGCTGCTGCATCGCCTAATGGACAAATGGTATTTCCTTCTATCTTTCTTTGAATATCCCACAAAAGATCAATATCACTCAGCTTACCTTTTCCCTTCTCTATATTCAATAATATTTTTTCCATCCAGCCTGTCCCCTCACGGCAGGGACTACACTGTCCGCAACTTTCATGACGGTAAAATCTTGCTAATGTATAGGTATGCTTTACCACGCATTGATCCTCATCTAATACAATGAATCCACCACTGCCCATCATACTGCCCGTTGCAAATCCGCCATCAGAAAGGCTTTCATAATTCATCAGTCTTTTTTCTCCTTTGGCGGTTGTCAGCAATAAATTAGCAGGAAGAATGGGAACAGATGATCCGCCGGGTATGCAGGCCTTCAATCTTTTTTTATTGGGGATGCCGCCACAGTATTCTTCACTGTAAATAAATTCTTCAACAGAAATGGTCATGTCAATTTCATAAACACCGGGTTTATTGATATTGCCACAGGCACTCATCAGTTTTGTACCCGTACTTTTTCCTACCCCGATCTTTGCATATTCTTCGCCGCCATCATTGATGATGGGAACAACCGCTGCCAGCGTTTCTACATTATTAACAACCGTTGGACAATCCCATAAACCTTTCACCGCAGGAAAAGGTGGTTTAATTCTTGGGTTACCTCTCTTCCCTTCCAGCGATTCCAGCAATGCCGTTTCTTCGCCGCAGATATAAGCACCAGCACCACGATGAACATGTATTTCACAATCGAACCCACTGCCTAAAATATTTTTTCCTAAAAATCCATGCTGCTTTGCTTCGGCAATAGCCTGTTCCAAAATATCAATGATCCATGCATATTCGCCACGGATATAGATATAAGAAAGATGGGAACCTAACGCATACGAAGACACGATCATTCCCTCTATCAGCAAATGCGGAATGAACTCCATTAAATACCTGTCCTTAAAAGTTCCGGGTTCACTTTCATCAGCATTGCAAACAAGGTAACGGGGCACACCCTCGGGTTTTGCCAGGAAACTCCATTTCATTCCTGTAGGGAAGCCTGCACCACCACGGCCACGCAGGCCACTCTTCTTCACTTCTTCCACAACATCTGCCGCTGCCATTTTTAAAGCCTTCTCCACACTCCGGTAACCACCCTCACGGCGATATACATCATATAACCTGATGTTATCT
>JAYWAN010000013.1:0-7352 GCA_043782405.1 Chitinophagaceae bacterium | reverse complement strand
TTTGGGAAAAGTGCTGGAGAACAAATGGTATGTAGATGAATTATACGATTCAATAATTGTAAAACCCCTTCAATCGCTGGCTAAATATTTTAATGATGCCGTAGAAAAAAAGGGGATCGATGGTTTTGTGAATGGTGTGGGCAAAGCGGTGAATTACGGCAGTCGCCAGATACGTTTATTACAGAGTGGCCAGGTTGGCGCTTATGTACTGATGATGGTGATCGGTATCCTGATTTTATTTATTGTACAATTGTTTTTGTAAAGCGATATGGATAAGAACACATTGATAAGTTTTCCTGACCTGTTGATCTGGCTTCCGCTGGTAGCCGGCCTCGTTAGTTTTCTATTGAGAAAAGACAACCAGGTAAAAGCCTGGTCAATGTTTATTTCTATCATCACGCTGCTGGTTGCTGTTACCAGCCTTTTTTATACAAAGAACCAGTTACTCAATATTGCCCCATGGAGCTGGATACCTAGTATGGGTGCGGGTTATACCATCGGACTGGATGGTATGGGGCGGCTGCTTGTTTTTTTAACTGCACTGGCATTCCCGCTGATCTTTGCTGCTACCTATAAGAATTCCTATAAGGATGCCAATAAATTTTATGGATTGATGTTACTGACGCAGGCCGGCCTGATGGGCGTGTTTTGTGCAATGGATGTGCTGGTGTTTTATTTTTTCTGGGAACTTGCCCTGATACCGGTTTACTTTTTGTGCAGCCGCTGGGGCGGGGAAAAAAGAATTGCCGCCACTTTCAAATTCTTCATCTATACTTTCACCGGTTCATTGCTGATGCTGGTAGGCATCATTTATTTATACCTGCAAACCGGCGAAGTACATGATAAAATGACGGGTGCACTGATCTCTGCACATTCTTTTTCACTTAATTCGTTTTATGCGCTTCACCTGTTGCCCCAACAGCAGTACTGGTTATTCTGGTTATTCTTTATCGCATTCGCCATTAAGATGCCCATATTCCCTTTTCATACCTGGCAACCGGATACCTATGAACAGGCACCAACTGCCACAACAATGGTGTTGAGCGGCATTATGGTGAAGATGGGCGTATTTGCCGTGCTGCGTTGGCTGGTCCCTATATTCCCGCAGGCAGTTGCAAAATTTGATGATATCGTAATAGCGCTTTCTGTTACCGGGATGCTTTATGCAAGCCTGATCGCTATTAAGCAGGACGACCTTAAACGCCTGGTGGCCTATTCATCCATTGCCCATATCGGCTTAATGTGTGCGGCTGTTTTTACTACCAGCCGTATCGGGCTGGAAGGCGTGATGATACAAATGTTCAGTCATGGTATCAATATCATTGGCCTCTGGATAGTGGTTGATGTGATAGAAAAACAAACAGGGATAAGAAAAATATCACAACTGGGCGGCATTGCTCATAAAGCACCGGTACTATCCATTTTACTGGTGATAATTGCACTGGCCAATATTGCACTTCCCTTAACTAACGCTTTTGTCGGGGAGTTCATGATGTTCAACGGGCTGTTCAAATTTAATATATGGGTTACTGCGGCCGCGGGGGTAAGTATCATCCTTGCAGCAGTGTATACTTTAAATATGGTACAGAAGGTCTTTTATGGCGAAACAAATGCGGTCACGGCTACCATAAATGATATTTCCTTAAATCAAAAGATCGTGCTGGGAGTGATCGTGGTATTCATCTTTGCGCTGGGTATATTCCCGCAGCCGGTCATTGACATTACAAAAGATACTGTTACAGCGATACTAACAAGATTTAAATAACGAACACAATTAATTCCGCCATTGGCGGATACAGGTATGAACGCAATAATATTAACGGCAATCTGGGGAGTGGTAATGATGTTGGGCGGCGCCTTCATTAAAAATAAGCGCATCATCCGTAATATGGCCATACTTGGGCTTGTTGCCATAGTTTTTGCCAATGGCCTTGAATTGTGGAGGGGCGAAGCCTTCTTTATTATTGATGTGAGGGACATGCTGCATACCAATAGTTTTAACCTTACTTTTCTTACCGTTGTACTGGCCTGCACGCTGCTCTTCTTTTTACTGAATGGGAGGGATTTTGAAAAAGTGGGCGATAACGTAGGGGAATATTTTGCGCTGATATTTTTTGTATTGTGCGGCGTTTCCATTGTGGCTACGTTCAATAACCTGCTGATGCTCTTTATCGGGATAGAGATCATAACCATTCCGCTTTATATATTAACGGGTAGCGATAAACGAAATTTAAAAAGTAATGAAGCGGCGCTTAAATATTTTTTGATGGGGGCTTTCTCAACAGGTATCATGCTGATGGGTATAGCATTCATTTATGGTGGTAATGAACTGGGGTCTTTCTATATCAACCATATTAACCTGGGCCATGGCAAACTGCTACCAATGATCACCATCGGGCTGATACTGCTTTTAATATCCATGTCATTTAAAGTTTCTGCTGCGCCATTTCATTTCTGGACACCTGATGTATACGATGGTGCGCCAACCGTCTTTACTTCTTTTATGGCCACCATTGTAAAGGCAGCGGGCTTTTTTGCTTTCGTACGCTTATTCGAAAATGCATTTGGAAGTATGCAGGGACAATGGCAAAAACTCATCGTTATTATTACTGCTTCAACCTTATTGATCGGTAACCTTACGGCAGTTTTTCAGCAAAGTGTAAAACGTATGCTGGCTTATTCCAGTATTGCGCAGGCGGGCTTTATGTTGTTTGCACTTTTTGCATTGAATGAAAAGGCCAAAGAAGGATTAGTTTTATATGCGGCTGCTTACAGCCTGGCCAGTATCGGCATCTTTGCCATCCTGGTTAAAATGAAAGACTATACCATCGAAGGGTTCAACGGGTTGGGTAAACAGCAACCGGTATTGGCCATTACGGCAACGGTCTTTCTTTTGTCCTTAACCGGCATCCCTTTAACTGCGGGCTTCCAGGCTAAGTTCTATATGCTCATCGCTGCAGTACAAAATGGACATCATACCTGGCTGGTGATACTAGCCGTGCTATGTGCAGCCATCAGCGCCTATTATTATTTCCGCATCATACAAGCCATGTATTTTAAAGAATGCAATGATGCGGCTGTACACGAATGGGATATCACACCAGCTTTTAAAATACTGCTCATCATCACTGCTTCACTTATTATCATATTGGGCATACGTCCCGATCTGCTGACGGACTGGCTGTATTATTATGTTTAGATCCCTGCCGTTTATCAAAATACTTTCCTTTCGCTGATTATCTAAGGTTAACTTTAGCCCGAATAAACAGCAATGACTTTTAGCGATACACTTTCCCTTTCCTGGCGCAATATCAGCGGCAACAGATTAAGAACTGTCATCACAGTTATCATCATTGCCTTGGGCATCTTTGCATTGATATTGATCATCACGGCAATTAAAGCAGCCAGTAACAGCCTTACTTCCAGTTTTTCTACGATGGGGGCAAATTCTTTCAGTCTGCGTTATAAAGACAGGAATATCCGTATCGGTGGCGGCAGGCGGGATAACTCTTCCAAAGTGACCAAGGCTTCACTGAAAGTAAAAAATTCCAATGCAGGAAAGATCATCACTTACGAAGAAGCAAAAGCTTTTAAAGAACGTTATATTTTCCCGGCAAAAGTTGGACTGGCTTTACGCGGCCCCGGGAATATTGTGGTTAATAATGACAGAAAAAAAACCAATCCCGATGTTAATGTATTGGGAGGCGATGAGAATTATCTTGAACTAAACGGTTATGCCATTGGCTATGGCAGAAATTTTACCCCCGTTGATGTAGAGACCGGCAGAAGTGTTTGTATACTAGGTAGCGGGGTTGCCCAGAAATTATACCCGGATAAACCCGCCACTGCCATTGATAAAGTGGTGAGTGTTGATCATATTCCTTACAGGGTAATCGGTGTGCTGGAAGAAAAAAGTTCAAGTGCGTTTTTTAATACCAGTAAGATTGTGATCACTTCTTATAATAATATCCGCCGTTTATATACTACACAGAATGCCTCTTTTAATATCGGTGTGATGGTAAATGATATCAAAATGATGGATGCGGCTATTGGTGAAGCCAGGGGAACATTTCGCCCTATCCGGAAATTAGATGTAAAAGAGGAAGTGAATTTTTATGTGGATAAAAGTGACAGCATAGCGCAGGCATTCCTTACCAATCTTGGTTTTTTGGAAACCGGAACCATCGGTATCGCTTTTATAACCCTGCTTGGAGCAGCCATAGGTTTGATGAATATCATGCTGGTGGCAGTAAATGAACGGACCAAGGAGATCGGCCTTGCAATGGCAGTTGGCGGAACGAGGGCATCGATACGTGCGCAGTTTCTCTGGGAATCCATAATGATCAGCCTGATGGGCGCAGTATCAGGTATTGTTGCAGGCATCCTGTTGGGGAATGTGGTTGCGCTCCTGCTGCATACCGGCTTTGTAATTCCCTGGGGCTGGGTGATTGCCGGTATCCTGGTATGCTCTGTTGTGGGATTGGTAGCCGGACTTTACCCGGCCCATAAAGCGGCAAAGCTTGACCCCATAGTAGCTTTGCGCTATGAGTAATCCACATTTTCCGGCGGTAAGAAAATTTACCGCTGGTGTAATAATCCCTGTTTTTTTTAAACAGGTTATGTAAAAATCAGGAATCGGCATCGTTTAGAAAATAATCGAAAAATTAAATAGTGGCAAGTTGTTGCTTTCGATTATTTTATTAACTTGTGGCTTCACCTAAACAGGTGTGTGAATAAAATCTGATCAGGGAAAAACTTTTTTCTGTAGAATTGCAGGATCAAATATGTAACATAAATCTTAATTAAAATTTTCACTAACTAAAACTTGAATGTCATGGCAGAAACAAAACCAACTGCAAAACCGGTAACATCAGTACAGGTTAAAAAATCAAGCAATGCGATTTCTTTACTGGCTCCCATAGTATGCATTATCGTGGGCTATTGTATCTGGAGATTTTTACTTGGAAACCCCTCAGGATTTGATAAGGTAAAAGAACCAGGATGGTTTTGGCCAACCTATGAAGGCCCCAAAAGTGCATTGAACAAAATGTACCTGGGAGGTATCATTGTACCGATCCTGATCGGCTGCTTCTTAACTGTGCTGACATTCGTTATTGAGCGTTTTATGACCATTGCAAAGGCATCTGGTACTTCCAGCAATGCAGATTTTATCCGCAAAGTACAGTATCATCTTGCTAATAAAAATGTTGATGCTGCACTGGCGGAATGTGATAAACAAAAAGGCTCTGTTGGTAATGTAATGAAGGCAGGTTTACACCGTTACAGGGACATGATCAACAATACTGAACTAAGTACAGATCAAAAAGTAATGGCCATACAGAAAGAAGTGGAAGAAGCTACTTCACTGGAACTGCCCATGCTGGAAAAGAACCTGGTATTCTTATCCACCATCGCATCTGTTGCAACACTGTTAGGACTGTTAGGTACCGTACTGGGTATGATCCGTTCTTTCTCTAAACTGGGCGACCAGGGTGGTGGAGATGCAGCACGTGAACTATCAGTTGGTATTTCGGAAGCCTTGTATAATACCGCCCTGGGTATTGGTACATCGGCGGTATCTATTATAATGTATAATATTTTTACCACTAAGATAGATGGCATCACTTATGGTATTGATGAATCCGGTTTTACTTTGACGCAAAGTTTTGCTTCCCTGTACAAATAATGTATGGAAGTATCCCCGTTTTGCATCTTAAAGTAAATAACTAAATTATTAATAATGCCAAAAGTTAAAATACCGCGTAAAAGCACAAACATCGACATGACAGCGATGTGCGACGTAGCATTTTTGCTGTTGTCCTTTTTCATTCTGGCAACTAAAACGAAACCACCGGAGGCCGTTACGGTAAATAACCCTAGTTCGGTATCTACAAAAGTTGCCAAGGAAGAAGCCATCCTGATCACACTCACCAAAGATGGAAAAGTGTTCCTGATGTTAGGCGATAAAACGCATAAGGAAAGAATACTGGAAGATATCAATACCACAAAAGCATTGGGGTTGACACCTACAGAACTGGCCAAATTAAAAAATCTCGATTTTATTGGTCTGCCGCTGAATATGCTGAAGGGTTCATTGGACCTGTCTACACCCATACCGGCACAGCAAATGCCAGGGATACCATGTGGTGACAGTACCAATAATGAACTCACCGATTGGATGCGAAGCGTGGTAGCATCTTACAGTGGAGAAAACCTGGATAATATGAACCTCCTGGTGAAGGGTGATAATCTTGCTTTGTATCCTGCTTTTAAAAACATTAAAAGTGCTTTTAAAAAGAATGATGTATTCAAGTTTAAAATTGTTACCAATCCCGAAGGAGTTCCAACAGATTCAGAATTGTACAGGAACCCTCCGACAGATAAAAAATAATATAAATTAATTCATCCCTTAACCGGGTTAAAAAAGTACAGATATGGCAGAAATGGATACCTCGTCGGGTGGTGGCCATAAAAAAGGCCCCGGCGTCAAAAAAGCCAAAAAACAATCTACCAGGGTGGATCTTACACCGATGGTTGATTTGGGATTTCTGCTGATCACTTTCTTTGTGTTTACCACAACGATGAATCAGCCAACGGCCATGAACATGAATGAGCCAAAAGACGATCCCAATAACCAGTTAAAAGTAAAGAACTCCGGCGCTATGACCCTTTTATTGGGAAAGAATGACCAGGTGTATTATTACTATGGTGAGCTTACCGATCCCAACACCCAGTTTAAAAGCAGCAACTTTAAAGAAATCCGTGCATTGATCGCCGCTAAGAAAAATGCAACGCCTATCGGCGACCTGATGTATATCATAAAGGCCGATAAGAACGCTACTTTTAAGAATGCGATCGATATACTGGATGAGATGACCATCAGCAATGTGCCCCCGGGTCACTATGCAGAAGTGGACATGTCTGACGGAGAAGCGAAACTGATCAACTTAACCGAGCTGGCCAATGGGATCAAGTAAATATTTGTGGAATTATTTGAATTTTGAATCTAACTAACAAAGAATTTTATTATGGATACAAACAAAATTTTAGGCGCCGATATCCTTGATATTATTTTCGAAGGAAAGAACAAGCAATACGGCGCTTATGAACTGCGGAAAACCTATAACAAGCGGCTTACCAAAGCACTGTTGATTACAGCGGCTGTTGCATTGCTGGTGTTTTTAGGATCTGTTTTTGCCAACATCATCGGTAAAGGCAAAAACGAAATGCTGGATGTGAAGGATACCCAGTTGGCCGACATCAAGAAGAATGATGCGCCACCACCACCACCTCCTCCTCCTCCTCCTCCAAAGCCGCCACCGCCACCCGAAATTAACCAGGTGAAATTTACA
>JAYWAN010000012.1:0-7415 GCA_043782405.1 Chitinophagaceae bacterium | reverse complement strand
GATATACTTTTATATCAGGATAAAGCAGTTTATTCCCCTTTAAAACCAAGATCCAGATCCAGAAAACCCAAACAATTACCAGGAAACCGAACGTTCTTGATGCCCCCGCTCATCCGGGGGTATTTTTTTACAGGTGGTTGGCCCGCCACCTTATCCCAATTAGTACTCAGATATCCCGGTTCAACAATAAAATATTACCATTCGCCAGATGTTATTTTGACCAGCCCCGATCCCGTTGTATGTTTACATCAGAAACAGAAATTGAAATCCCTTTATATCCAATCCTATAGAATAAGCCGGGGCGAAAGTCCATATCCTGATCCAAAAACCACGAAAACTACCAAAGAAACCGAAAGTTGTTAAATGCCCCCGAAACCCCGGGGGTATTTTTTTACCGGGCTGTCAACAAATACCGCGAGCCTTCGGGCCAGATAAATTTCTATGATTAAACAGCCATAACATTTTGTGTTATCGCATTCTTCTTATAAATTTGCAATACAGATCAGGCGGATTTGTTTATTGTTCAGCCTGTAAAAAATGGAACTAATAAACGAAAGCACTCCAAACACCTTCACGGACGGTTCTCGTTTACTTGATTCATCGATTTTTTTGAGGTCAGCGTTTACAGCTATGCTCATCATCGTTGTATAACTCACTTCAGCTGTTTGTTAACTATTAAACAAAGCAAATGAAATCAATTCAGCAATGCCTGCAAGAAAGGATCCTCATCATTGATGGTGCAATGGGTACCATGATACAGCGGCATAAACTGGAGGAAAAAGATTACCGCGGCGAACGTTTTAAAGACTGGCATACCGATGTAAAAGGAAACAACGACCTGCTGAGTATCACACAACCGCAGATCGTAGAAGGTATTCACAAAGAATACCTGGAAGCCGGCGCCGATATCATTGAAACCAACACCTTCAGCAGTACTTCCATCGCACAGGCCGATTATGATATGCAATCCCTGGCCTATGAACTAAATGTTGCTGCTGCAAAATGTGCACGCCATGCTGCAGATGAATACACGGCAAAAGACCCGTCAAAGCCAAGGTATGTAGCCGGTGCTATCGGGCCATTGAATAAAACATTATCGCTTTCGCCCGATGTAAATAATCCCGGTTTTCGTGCAGTTACTTTCGATGAAGTAGCAACAGCTTATACCGAACAGATAAAAGGCCTTGTTGCCGGTGGTGTTGATATTTTACTGATCGAAACCATCTTTGATACACTGAATGCAAAAGCGGCCATTTATGCAGCAAAAAAGTTTTTCAGGGATAATAAGCAGGCCGAACTGCCTATAATGATCTCCGGCACTATAACGGATGCGAGTGGACGCACTTTAAGCGGGCAAACATTGGAAGCCTTTTATGTATCTGTAATGCACGCCAACCCGTTAAGTGTAGGGTTGAACTGCGCATTGGGCGCCACACAAATGCGGCCGCATATTGAAGAACTGAGCCAAATCGCCGGTTGCTACACTTCTGCCTATCCAAATGCCGGCCTGCCCAATGCATTTGGTGAATACGATGAACAACCGCATGAAACGGCGCATATCATTGAAGAATGGGCAGCAGAGGGTTTTGTAAATATTGTAGGTGGTTGCTGCGGAACAACACCCGATCATATTAAACATATCGCAGAAGAAGTGAAGAAATTTAAACCGAGGGTATTACCGGTTATAGAAGAAGCTTTGGTATAACCCGGCGGTCAAACAATTTATTATGAGTGATTCGATACATATTAAACCATTTTTACGCCTCAGCGGGTTAGAGCCTTTGATTGTAAGGCCCGAGACCAATTTTGTGAATATCGGTGAGCGTACTAACGTTACCGGTAGTAAGAAATTCGCCCGGCTCATCCGTGAAGATAAATATGAAGAAGCCCTCAGTGTTGCCCGCCAGCAGGTAGAAAGCGGTGCACAGGTGATCGATGTGAATATGGATGACGCCCTGCTGGATGGCGTAAAGGCCATGACAACTTTTTTAAACCTTGTACAGGCAGAGCCGGATATTGCAAAGATCCCTATCATGATCGACTCTTCCAAGTTTGAGATCATTGAAGCAGGTTTAAAATGTGTCCAGGGAAAATGTATCGTGAATTCCATCTCGATGAAGGAAGGCGAAGAAAAATTCATTGAGCAGGCTTTCATCTGTAAAAGTTTTGGTGCTTCTGTGATCGTGATGGCTTTTGATGAAGTGGGACAGGCTGATACAAAAAAACGAAAGGTGGAAATTTGCCACAGGGCTTATAAAATTCTTACAGAGCAGGTTGGGTACGCTCCGCAGGATATTATTTTTGATCCCAATATTTTTGCCGTAGCAACCGGTATTGAAGAACACAATAATTACGCAGTGGATTTCATTGAAGCCACACGTGAGATAAAAAAACTGATGCCACTTACCAAAATAAGTGGCGGAGTTAGCAACGTCTCTTTCTCCTTCAGGGGTAATGATCATGTACGGGAAGCCATTCACAGCGTATTTCTTTACCATGCTATTAAAGCAGGTATGGATATGGGCATTGTAAATGCAGGGCAGTTGGTGGTATATGATGAAATAGAGCCTTTGCTCCGCGACCTGTGTGAAGATGTACTGCTGAACAGGAATAATGATAATAATGAAGCCACAGAAAAATTAATTATCCATGCCGAAAGGGTGAAAGCAAAAGGCAAAGTGGAAATTAAAGATGAAAAATGGAGGAATGAGGAAGTGGAAAAACGTTTGGCCCATTCCCTTGTTAACGGCATCACCGATTATATTGATGCAGATACGGAAGAGGCCCGTCAAAAATATCCCAAACCACTTGATGTTATTGAAGGCCCATTGATGGATGGGATGAATATTGTGGGTGACCTTTTTGGCGCAGGGAAAATGTTCTTGCCACAGGTGGTAAAAAGTGCAAGGGTGATGAAAAAAGCCGTGGCCGTTTTAACGCCATATATCGAGCAGGAAAAGGAAGATCGAAAAAATGCACATCTCGCTGCAGGAACTACGAACGAAGAAACAGCCGGGGCCGCAAAAATTTTATTGGCAACCGTCAAAGGCGACGTACATGATATTGGAAAAAATATTGTAGGTGTTGTACTGGGTTGCAATGGCTATGATATCATCGATCTTGGCGTGATGGTGGCAACAGATAAGATACTGGACACAGCCATAAAAGAAAATGTAGACATCATTGGCTTAAGCGGACTGATAACCCCTTCCCTGGATGAAATGGTGCACGTGGCCCATGAAATGAAACGCCGCGGCATGAAACACCCGCTGATGATCGGCGGTGCTACAACAAGCCGTATGCATACAGCTGTTAAAATTGCCCCGCAATACGACGAAGGGGTGATCCATGTACTGGATGCCAGTCGTAGTGTAACCGTTGCCGGTAGTTTATTGAGCAAAGAGCAAAAACCGAATTTTTTAACTGGTATTAAGAAGGAGTATGACAAACTGAAAGAGGATTTCAGCAATAAAAAATCAACCAAAGTTTATTTGCCATTTACCGAAGCACAGAACAACGGAACTAAAATTGATTGGGAGAATTTTACACCTGTTGCACCAGCCTTTACCGGTACCAAAATTCTTGAAAATTATGACCTGAATGAGATAGCTGAATATATAGACTGGCAACCCTTCTTCATTGCATGGGAAATGCACGGGAAATTTCCGGCTATATTAAGCGATAAGATCATTGGCACCGAGGCCACCAAATTATACAATGATGCTAAAAAATTATTACAACAAGTTATTGATGAAAAATGGTTGAGTGCAAGAGGCGTGATTGGATTTTGGCCCGCCAATAAGATTGCTGCAGATACTGTTGATGTGAAAAATGAAACTTCAAACATAAAGCTGGAGTTTTTAAGGCAACAGGTGAAAAAAACTGCCGGACAACCTAATCTTTCTTTGGCCGATTTTATTGCTCCCGGTGAAATGAAATACCCCGATCATCTTGGTGCATTTAGTGTAACCATTCAGGGCATTGAAAAACACATCAAAAATTTTGAGGCCAATTTTGACGATTACAATAAAATAATTTTACAGGCCCTGGCCGACCGCCTGGCCGAAGCTTTTGCAGAACTGCTGCATAAAAAAACAAGGCGCCAATATTGGGGTTATGTAAAAGATGAACAGTTGTCAAACGAAGAATTGATCAAAGAAGAATATTCAGGCATCCGCCCTGCGCCGGGTTATCCTGCATGTCCTGATCATACTGAAAAATATAAACTGTTCGACCTGTTGGGCGGAGAAAAAGCAACAGGCATCACCCTCACAGAATCATTGGCCATGTACCCTGCATCTTCTGTTTGCGGCTGGTATTTTGCACACCCCGAAAGCAAATATTTTGGCGTTGGTAAAATAGAAAAAGACCAGCTGGAAGATTATGCGAAACGGAAAAACATGAGTATCGACGATGCCACCAGGTGGTTAAGGCCGATATTGGAGTAACCTATCTTATCCCCGCCTTTATTTGATAACTGGCCATCGTTTTACGGCAGCTATCATTATTTTTGTAGCCATACAATAATTTATAAACTATGCGTATTATCTCCTATAATGTAAACGGCATACGTGCTGCCATTAAAAAAGGTTTTATTGACTGGTTAAAAACAAACCCTGCAGATATCATCTGTTTACAGGAAACCAAGGCAACCAAAGACGACGTTGACCTAAAGCAATTTGAAGCGCTGGGCTTTCACCATCACTGGTACAGTGCACAAAAAAAAGGGTACAGCGGTGTGGCTGTATTTTCTAAGATAAAGCCCGATAATGTCACTTATGGTAATGGCCATGCTGCAAGTGATGATGAAGGAAGGGTGATACAGCTGGACTTTGGCGATATACGGCTCATTAATGCTTATTTCCCTTCGGGCACCAGTGGCGATGAGCGCCAGGCATTCAAATATGTTTGGCTCGATGAATTTTATACTTATCTCAATAAATTAAAAAAGAAATATCCCAAAATTGTTCTGGTCGGCGATTATAATATTGCCCATAATGAAATTGATATTCATGATCCGAAGGGGAATAAGAACAGCAGTGGTTTTTTACCGCAGGAAAGGGAATGGCTCACAAAATTTTTAGGCAGCGGATGGATAGATACTTTCAGGGTGTTTCATACTGAACCCCACCGGTATAGTTGGTGGAGCCAGCGCTTCCCCAGTGTGCGCCTTAATAACAAAGGCTGGCGCATTGACTATATCACGGTAACAGAAGCATTAAAAAAACAATTGGTGAATGCAGATATTTATCCTGATGTAAAGCACAGTGACCATTGCCCCATATTTGTAGAGATAAAAAAATAACATGTTCGTATATAATATTACCATAAAAGTTGATGAGTCAATAAAAGGCGAATGGCTCAACTGGTTAAAGGAAGAACATATACCCCAGGTTATAAGCACAGGTTGTTTTACACATGCAACCGTATTAAGATTATTGGAAGTAGATGATAGCGAAGGCCCCACGTATACCATACAATACCATGCTGCATCAAAAGCTCTTTACAATTTATACATAGAAAAATTTGCGGACACCATGCGGCAAAGATCTTTCGACCGGTGGGGCAATAAATTCATCGCCTTTCGTTCAATAATGCAGGTTGTGGGCTAATTGTGCAAAACGACCAACATTGTTTTGTTAAATAAAAATTACTGTTATATAGCCCTGAAAACCGCCTTGGCAAAGGATTTCACGACCCATTACCCTGAAAACCTTTACAGGCGGGGCTTTCAGAAAATCTCATTCGCCCCGACACTTCATTCCCGTGTAACGTTTTTCTCTAAAATCCTTGTTCCTTGTGGTTTTCAGCGATTCTTTAATCAATAATTTTTTATTAAAAAAATTTTATTGCAATTAAAAACCGGCTATATTTGTTTCACTAAAAAATTCAAAAAAATCAAACATGAACAAAGCTGAATTAATTTCAAAACTTGCTGATGATGCAGGTATTACAAAGACACAGGCAAACGCCGCTTTAGATTCTTTTGTAGAGGCAGTAACTAAAACTTTAAAAGGTGGTGGCAAAGTTACATTGGTGGGTTTTGGTACTTTCTCTGTATCAAAAAGAGCAGCCCGTAATGGCCGCAACCCACAAACAGGTGCTGTTATCAAAATTAAAGCAAAGAAAGTTGCTAAGTTTAAAGCAGGTAAAGAATTATCTGCAAAAATGTAATGTTGTATCCAACAAAATTAGAAGCAAGGTGCAGCTGTACCTTGCTTTTTTTGTAAACCACGCAATAATCAATTCATTAAAAACAAAAAATCATCATTATGGGACGCGGAGATGCTAAAACAAAAAAAGGAAAAATCTTTATGGGGTCTTTTGGAAAGAAAAGGCCTGCGAAAGCTGCTACAAAAGTGGTGGCGCCAAAGAAAAAGGCGGCTGCCAAAAAATCTAAATAGATTAAAAGTTGACGGGTTGATAAAGTTGATAAAGCCTATCGGGCAGGTCAACTTTATTAACCCGGTACATGGCTTAAGGGGCCAATCGTTCCATTCGCCACCCTCCTTTTTCCTCTAAGGTATATTGCAGCCGGTCGTGAAGGCGGTTTGGCCGGCCCTGCCAGAATTCTATTACTGTGGGTTTTACAATATATCCTCCCCAAAACGCCGGCCTTGGAATAACCGTGTCGCCAAACTGTTGCTGGTACTGGGCCGATCTTTCTTCAATAATTTCCCTGCTGGCAATGCTATGGCTTTGTGGCGATGCCCATGCACCAACCTGGCTGCCCCTTGGCCTGGAAGAAAAATATTTATCACTGTCAGCTGCACTTATTTTTTCAACACTACCGGTTATCCTTACCTGCCTTTCCAATGCTGCCCAGAAAAAAACAAGACAAGCCTTCGGATTCTCCCTCAATTCTTTTCCTTTATGACTCTCATAGTTGCTGAAGAAAACAAACCCTTCTTCTGAATAATCTTTCAGTAATACGATCCTTGCAGCAGGCAAACCCGTTAAGGAAGATGTAGCCAATGTCATGGCGTTGATCTCATCTATCTCACTTTTCACCGCATCATTCCACCATTTGGTAAACTGCAAAATAGGGTCACTTTCTAAATCCGCTTCCAGTAAGGTCTGCATCATGTATTCTTTCCGTATATCTGCAATTGTTGCCATAATTAAATTTTATTACACAAAGTTCCTCAAAATACAAATAAAAAAAGCATGACCTTAGGCCATGCTTTTAAAAAGTTAATATCGTTGATGAATACTATTTCGCTTTTTCCTCTATATCATGCTTCATGCTGTCGAAACCACCTTTGATACTGTCATCCGGGCTACGGAACAGATAGGCTGCTAAAAGAACACCGATGGCTGCTATACCCGCGAGGTAAAATCCGATACTGATGGCCGAACCTAATCCATAGCTACTGCTGGATGCATCTATAAAATTCCATACCACGATCAACGTT
>JAYWAN010000011.1:0-7419 GCA_043782405.1 Chitinophagaceae bacterium | reverse complement strand
ATTCATCCTTGCTTATTTTGATGTACAACACGACCTGCTTAATCCTGTTGGCCACCCTGCGGAAAAAATAAACTTCTTTATTGATCCGCTGAACGGACAAATGTACAGTCATAAAGATGTGGAAGCTTATTTTAAACGTATTTCCGTTCCACCCGTAGCTTCTTATTACCGCCAGCTTACCAATAAAAGGATCATTCAGTTTTTACTCGAAGAATTAAGCAAGTGTTTTGATGATGACCGTAACCGGTATAAAATGGATGAACTGCTTTCATTGGCTAACCTACTGGATCAATGATCTATCATGTAACCACCAACCCAAAATGGCGAAAAGCCCTGGAACAGGGTTTTTATGAAGCGGATTCCCTGGCCCTTGAAGGGTTTATTCATTGCAGTAAACCCGAACAGGTGAAAGGCGTGCTGGAAAGATATTACGCCGGGCAGTCGGACCTTTTACTACTACACATTGACGAAACCCGATTAACTGCAATGCTTAAATATGAATTGGCCCCTTCGGTGAATGAAGAATTTCCGCATATTTTCGGGGCATTGAATTTAGATGCTGTAGTTGAAACTGAAAAAATATCTTAGTCAAATGATCACCTGGGATGATTTTGAAAAAATTGATATCAGGGCAGGCTCTATCCTTGAAGTGAATGATTTTCCCAATGCCCGTAAACCATCTTATCAATTAAGCATAGATTTTGGGGAACTGGGTATTAAAAAGTCATCAGCACAAATAACCGCTTTATATAAAAAAGAAGAATTGATTGGAAGGCAGGTGATTGCGGTTGTAAATTTTCCACCCAAACAAATTGCCAATTTCTTCAGTGAATGCCTGGTGCTGGGTGTTTATAATGAAAACAATGAAGTGGTTTTATTAGCGCCTTCGTTGAAAGTACAGGATGGGGGAAAAATCGGATAACAATAGTGAATGGCCATTGGTGATTCAATTCATTCGCCAAATTTCTCAAAATACTGCCCCAGTTTTTTAAAATTATTTTTGTTGAGGGAAACAAAAATATTCCTTCCCTCTTTCCGGCATTCTATAAGTTCACTGTCTGCCAGCAATTTAATATGATGCGAACAGGTGGGTTGCGATAACCCGGTAAGCCCTACAACATCGCAGCATCGCATGGTTCCTTTCCTGGATATTTCGTGCAGGATAGAAAGGCGGTATGGGTCTGCAACAGCAGACATTGCTTTTTCAAAAAATTTTGTTTCGTTCTTCATATTTTTAATCCCGTATAAAGGGATTTTTTTTTATTCACCCGGGCAAAGAAATCACTGTAAATTTGTTGGTCCCGCTTATGAATATAGAAATGGTATATTATGCTTCGCCCCTTGGTGTGCTGGAAATACGCAGCACAGGCAGTGCAATATCCGAAGTTTTGTTCGTGAATTCCTGGAAAGGGGCAAAAATAAATGAAGAGGAACTAAGTTTTGTAAAACCCAAAGCCGCCATCCTAAAAACCTGTATTAAACAACTGGATGAATATTTTGCCGGTAAGCGAACAGAGTTTACTGTCCATATCTCCCAGGTAGGCACCGATTTTCAACAGGGTGTGTGGACCGAATTATGCAAGATTCCTTATGGCCGCACCATCAGTTACCTGGAACTGAGTAAACGCATCGGCAATGTAAAAGCTATCCGGGCAGTGGGTACAGCCAATGGCAATAATAGTATCTGTATCATTGTGCCCTGTCACCGGGTAATTGGAAGTAATGGCGACCTGGTGGGTTACGGTGGCGATCTCTGGCGAAAAAAATGGCTGCTCGAACTGGAGAACAAGACAGTGAACGGTGTTCAAACATTATTTTAATGTTTTTAACAGTGTATTAAAACTTCACCGGCATATTTGCGTTAATTTTAGGGAAAATCATACACGATGAAAAGAGTTTTGACCATTGTGCTGTCAACAATAATCCTGGCAACAGCATCTGCATACACTATACAATCGATCATTAACTGGAAAATAGACGGGGAAAAAGCCCTGGTTAAATTCAAGATCCATGCGCATGAAGCTGAATTGATCGGAAATTTCAAAGGTGCCAAAGGGGAAGTGAAGTTTGATGAGAATGACCTGACCAACTCTTCTTTCAATTGCACCATTGATATCAGCACAATCAACACGGGTATTGGGGCAAGAGACAAACATTTACAGGCTGCAAGTTTTTTTGATGCGATCAATTCACCTGTAAGCCGGTTTACTTCAACAAAAATGGAAAAAACTAGCGATGGTTTTATTGCAACAGGTAAACTGTTGATGAAGGCAACCACCAAAGAAATATCCATACCATTTACCTATGAAGGCACAAAAGATGCCGGAACGTTCAAGGGATCATTCAGCATAAAGCGCAGCGATTATAATATTGGTAAGCCTGATGCAGATATTGATGATGATGTGCTGATCAGCCTGGAGATACCTGTTGCTAAGGAAAACTAATTGTATCGTTTCCCGTTACTTCAGGTCCACACTGCCAAAAGAAAGCGGTAACAGGTGACTGGATTTCTGGATGATATAAACCTTCCCTTCCATGCCACTCAGAATAAGTCTTATGGGCTGTTTTGTTCTTTCCTCGTATTCTGTAAGGGTTTGGCGGCAAATGCCGCATGGCGATATGGGATGATTACTTTCGCCGTTATTGTTATTATAGCTAATGGCAATGGTTTCAATGGGAATGTTAGGGTATAAAGTAGCGGCAGATGACAGCAAAACCCTTTCTGCGCATAGGCCTACGGGATAGGAAGCATTTTCCTGGTTGGTGCCAGCTACAATTTCTCCATTGGCCATCTTGGCTACTGCACCCACGTTAAAATTCGAATAAGGTGCATAAGCTGCTTCAGTTACACCCCTGGCCTCATTAACGAGCCAGGCATCCTGCTGCGAAAGTTCTTCTGCAGAATTGTACACTTCAAATGCAAACTGGTATTCTTCTTTGTTCATCGTTAATATTTATTACACTAGTGATTACGAATTACACGAGCCAAAGGTGAATGGCAATCCATTAGTGTAATTAAAAATACTATATAATACTTAACAAAACACTACCCTTATTTTATCCACCTGAATAACCTTTTCCAGCGTGGGCCACCTTCCCAGCTGAACCATATCAGGGAAGCCTTGCCTACTACATGGTCTTCCGGTACATAACCCCAGTAACGGCTATCCAGTGAATTATGCCGGTTATCTCCCATCAGCCAAAAATAATCCATTTTAAATGTATAGCTGGTAGTTTCAGTTCCATTGATGAAATACTTTCCGCCACGCTCCTCAAATTTATTGCCTTCATATACTTCAATACAACGTTGATAGCGTTTCAGGTTATCTGTAGTTAAAGTAATTGAACCTCCCTTTTTGGGTATCCACAACGGTCCGTAATTATCGGCCGACCAACGCCCGGTTGTATCTTCATAATAAGGGAAAAGATCATTAGCGGCAGGGTAATTAAAATAACTGAATAATGCTTTATTAGCTGCCGGCATATCTGCCATTTCCTGGTTGGTAATATTCACATAAACATCACTGCCCATGGTTCGTATATCACCCTGGTCTTCCCTGATCGCAATGCCCAATGCTTTAAGGTTTTCTGCGTCAACCGGAGTTTTACGCGGATCAATTACCTTATACATTCTTTCTGAATTGGGAAATACTGCCTGCGGTTTACCATTAACATGAACTACCCCATTGATCACCTGAAGTGTATCACCGGCAATGGCAACGCATCGCTTAATAAAATTTTCTCTTTTATCAACCGGGCGTGTAATGATCAGGTCGCCATATTGCTCCCAAACCTTGTCACGGCCCATATCCCTTACTTCCTGGTAATAAGTTCGCTGTGAGCCATGTTCTTCATCATTGATCAGTGTATCATTTACCGGGAAATTAAATACCACTACATCATTTCGCACTATGGGAGAGGCAAACCACCTGATATAAGGCAGGTGTATCCATTCGAGATATGACTTAACATTGATACCGGGTATGGTATGATGCACAAAAGGCATAGCAATAGGTGTATTGGGTAACCTGGGCCCGTAAGCCGATTTACTCACGAAAAGAAAATCATTCACCAGCAGGGTTTTTTCCATGGAAGGGGTTGGAATAGTATACGCTTCAAATACAAAAGTGCGTATAATCGTAGCCGCTACCACGGCAAAAGCTGCTGCATCTATCCATTCCCTGGCAGTGGATTTTTTATAATTCTGTACCACGGCCGTACCGGCGTATTTTTCATTTTTTGAAAACCCGAGATAAGGGAAATAAATAAACGGCAACAGCACGGTTGCTGCATGATGCCAAAAACCAAAACGGCCAAAATGTTCTACAAACTTAATGGTGATCCATATGGTGATGAACTGTCCGGCAACAGGGATCAATTGAAAAAAGAACCAATATTTCTTCAGTCCCATTTTTTGCACCATGCACCAGGTATTATAGAAAGGCACAAATGCTTTCCAGCCCTCGATACCTGACTTTTTAAACATCCCATACATTCCAATATGCCAGCCCAGCGTTGCAGCAATAAAGATCATCCAGCCTATACTCATGTGTAAATTTTTATTATTGCCAAAAATACCATAATAAACCGTTTGATAGATTTTTAGCCAAAAAATGTTTTCAAATGTTTAACAGAAAGGCAGGGATTAACCTGCCTGGCCGGTAGGTTCCTGCAGAATTGAATTGATAAACGCACTTACTTCATCGGCACGGTTCATGATCATGAAGTGCCCTGCGTCCTTTAACGTATAGGTAGGTTTGATCTTTTTTATAGGGAACATTTTATCATTATCTCCATGGATATGATATATTTCAGGATGGTGCCAGTCGCTTTTCCAGTTAATGGCCTGGTTAACGGCCCAGTTAGTATAAATTTTACTGGCTTTTTTCCTTGATACGGCAACCATTTGTTTCTCTTCGGGTGTACTGATACCTAAAAAATGATTTTGAAGTGGCTCTGTCAGTCTGGAAGAGCCGACGGGCAATATCTTATTCAGTTTCAGTTTGGCTACCGTCTTCATCCAGGTGGGTAATTCCGTAGAAGATTTTATGCTGGAAATGATAATGATTTTTTCTACATGAATCTGTTTGGCAATTTCAATGCTCACCATCCCCCCAAAAGAAAGTCCCATTAATATCGGGTTCTCTTCGGTAATGGCTACACGCATTCTTTTGGCATAGTGTGTCAAAGTTTCATTGGGCCTGGGTTGCAGCCATTGGATCACATGCAACCGGTGTCCCTCAATTTTCAGATTTGAGAAAGCCCTTTCATCTGCGCCTAAACCACTTATACAATAGATAGTCCTCATTTTTTGATAATTACCCGGTTATTTCCGTGGAAGGACATAATTTTCCACATCTTCCAAACTAATGGTCTTACCTGAAAGTATGATCAGCCTTTCCACCACATTTCTTAACTCACGGATATTTCCCGTCCAGTTATACGCCTGTAAAGCTTCAATGGATTTTTTGTCGATTGCTTTTTTGGGCTGCCCGTATTCTGCTGCGATAATATCCAAAAAATAGTCGACGAGTGCAGGTACATCTTCCCTCCTGTCATTCAATGAAGGAACATGAATAATAATAACGCCCAACCGGTGGTAAAGATCGAGCCTGAAATTCTTCTCATCCACTTCTTTTAAAAGATCTTTATTGGTTGCAGCGATCACCCGAACATCTACGCTGATATCTTTGTCTGCACCAACACGGGTTATTTTTCCTTCCTGCAATGCCCGCAATACCTTTGCCTGGGCGCTCAGACTCATATCGCCGATCTCATCCAGGAATAAAGTACCGCCATTTGCTGTTTCAAATTTTCCGATGCGTTGCTTGATCGCCGAAGTAAAAGAACCTTTTTCATGGCCGAACAATTCACTTTCTATTAGTTCTCCGGGAATTGCAGCACAATTCACTTCTACCATTGGTCCGCTGCTGCGGTTGCTTTTTTCGTGTATCCATCTTGCCACCAGTTCTTTACCCACGCCATTTTCTCCGGTGATTAAAATCCTTGCATCGGTGGGTGCCACTTTTTCAATGGTATCTTTTATTTTTTTGATGGGGCCGCTGTCTCCCACCATTTCCTGTGCCTTGCCCGCTTTACGTTTCAACACTTTGGTTTCAGTAACCAGGCTTTGTTTATCCAATGCATTACGCAAAGTGATCAGTAACCGGTTAAGGTCAGGCGGCTTACTGATATAATCATAAGCACCTTTTTTAACTGCTTCCACTGCTGTATCAATATTACCATGCCCGCTAATCATGATCACCGGTACATCGGCATTGATGTCTTTTGAGCGTTCTAAGAATTCTATTCCATCCAGTTTGGGCATTTTAATATCACATAACACCACATCATAGGTTTTCTCTGCAAATTTTTTCAACCCTTCTTCCCCATCCCCTGCTTCATCAATTTTATAACCCTCATAGCTGAGAATTTCTGATAAGGTTTTCCGGATTGCTTTTTCGTCATCAATGATTAAAATATTCGCCATAGTCTTTAACAAAACTTTGATGTGGACAAGATGCTAAACTGCATCCCACAATAGTTAATTCAAAAATAACAATTTATGCAGTTCAAAGCGTTCTTTATGCCCATTTTACTGGTTTCAATGGCCTGCAATAATAATGTCCATTCAACTGGTAAAGAAAATAACAGGAAAAAAGTATTAAACAGTGATAATCCATACGCACATATAAGTGATATCCCTTTGCCGGATGGTTTTATAAGGCAAAACAATCCCGCTGACCCTTTTGCCGGATTTCTTAGGAATATCGCACTGAAGAAAGATAAAACTGTCTACCAATTTGATGGCCGTCCCAAAACAAATCAATTGGCCCAGTTCGCCGTATTAAACGTATCAGTAGGAAATAAAGACCTGCAGCAATGTGCTGATGCGGTAATGCGGTTGCGTGCCGAATATCTTTTTGCTGCAGGTAAATATGACCAGATAAGTTTTACAGACAATGAAGGCACCCTTTATAAGTTTGTCCCTCCATATACAAGAGAAAATTTCACCAGGTACCTCCAAAGGGTCTTTGGCATGTGCGGTTCGGCGTCATTGGCAAAACAGCTGAAACCAGCTGAGTTTTCGGGTATCCGTCCCGGTGATATATTGATACATGGCGGCTTTCCCGGTCACGCTGTAATGGTGATGGATGTAGCCGTTAATGCAGCCGGTGAAAAAATATACCTGTTAGCACAGAGCTATATGCCGGCGCAGGATATACATGTATTGGTTAACCCTTCGAATGATAATTTATCTCCCTGGTACCCCATAAATGATAATAAAAGGATACAAACACCTGAGTATTTATTTTACTGTAATGAATTAAAACGCTGGTATTAAAAAAAGTCTCCCGATTTTATCGGGAGACTTAAAGTTATAACAGTATTTCTACTTTAACTATTAATGCTGTATCA
>JAYWAN010000010.1:0-19502 GCA_043782405.1 Chitinophagaceae bacterium | reverse complement strand
TCAGCACATTTAATAAACAAGTAGTCTGTAATTCCTGACACGGTACAGATGAATTAAAACTAAAACGTCATGCGCCACGGCAACAAAAACAACAACCTGAGCAGAACGGCTTCTCACAGAAAAGCCCTCTTAATGAATTTAGGCTGCCAGTTAATCACACACAAAAGGATCACTACTACATTGGCAAAAGCTAAGGCTTTACGCACTTATATCGAGCCATTAATCACCAAGACCAAGAACACGTCAAGTAAGGAAGCAATCATGCACAATCACCGTATCGTGTTTAGCTACCTGAATGATAAGGATGCAGTAAAAGAATTATTTACGGTCGTTGCGCCCAAAGTTGTGGCACGTCCGGGTGGTTATACCCGTATCATTAAACTAGGTGCCAGGATCGGTGATAATGCTGAAATAGCCATGATAGAACTGGTTGACTTTAACGAGATCTACGGTAAAGGAACCGCTAAAACCACTGAACCAGCCAAGAAAACGCGTCGTGCCGGTGGTGCGAAGAAAAAGGCGGCTGAAACTACTGAAGCTGCTGAAACAAAGGCTGAAGAAACAACTGAAACAAACGAAACAAAAGAAGCATAAATTGAAACTAACTGTTTATATGGCCCCGATATTTTTATCGGGGCTTTTTTATAGGTGTCCTGACGGTTTTAAACCGTCTGACACCTGGGTTTTAAACCGTCTGACACCTAAGCACACAAAATGTGAAAAATTTTATTTGTAGAATATCTAATTGAATTCCTTTCTTTGCAAAACCCCTTTAATAAATGTCTCTTCCAAAAACACCTGCGGTTTTAGTTTTAGCAGACGGAATTGTTTTACACGGTAATGCTTTCGGTAAAATTGGTACTGCCACCGGCGAAATATGTTTCAATACCGGTATGACGGGCTACCAGGAAGTTTTTACCGATCCCAGCTACTACGGACAGGTACTTATCATGAACAATGTACATATTGGCAATTATGGCATAAAAGCGGCTGATGTGGAAAGCGATGGTGTAAAAGTGAAAGCAGTGATTGGCCGTAACCTGGAAGAAAAGTACAGCCGTTTTATGGCAGATGCTTCATTACAGGAATACTTTGAAGCGCAGCAGGTGGTAGCCATTGATGGTATTGATACCCGTGCCCTGGTTACGCATATACGCACACAGGGCGCAATGAATTGTATCATTTCATCTATAACTAACGATACAGAAAAATTGAAAAAGGAGTTGGATAAAGTACCATCGATGGATGGTTTGGAGCTGGCATCAATAGTAAGTACAAAAGAATCCTATTGCCTGGGTGATGAAAAAAGTTCATTGCGTATTGCAGTGCTGGATTTTGGTATCAAGAAAAATATTTTGAACTGCCTGGTGGAAAGAGGCGCTTATGTAAAAGTGTACAATGCCAAAACCTCTTTTGAAGAATTGGAAAAATTTAATGCCAGTGGTTATTTTATCAGTAACGGCCCCGGCGATCCTGCGCCAATGGATTATGCCGTTAAAACGATAAAGCAGGTACTTGCGGCCAATAAGCCTTTGTTTGGTATTTGCCTCGGTCACCAGTTGCTTGCACTGGCCAATGATATCCCTACTTTTAAAATGCACCACGGGCACAGGGGGTTGAATCACCCTGTTAAGAATATCATTAATGGAAAATGCGAGATCACCACGCAGAACCATGGTTTTGGTGTTGATCCAAAAGCCGTGAGGGCCAATGCCAATGTGGAAATAACGCATATTAACCTCAATGACGACAGTATTGAAGGCATCCGCATAAAAAATAAACCGGCTTTCTCCGTTCAGTATCATCCTGAAGCTACTCCTGGTCCGCATGACAGCAGGTATTTGTTTGATGAGTTTATACATCTCATCAATTCAAATTAGGCCAATTACATCATTATAAAACCTGCTTTTAATTAGCGTAATTCGTATTAATTAGTGAAATTAGCGGTATGAAAATAGCGATCATCAACGGACCTAATTTGAACCTGCTGGGCAAACGCGAAGTGGATATCTATGGCGGAGAATCTTTTGATGATTTTTTTAAAAGACTCCGGGAAAAATATACCGGCCAGGAAATAACTTATTTTCAGAGTAATATTGAAGGTGAATTGATCAATGAAATTCAGCGGGTAGGGTTTGGTTATGATGGTATTATTTTTAACCCCGGCGGGTACACGCACACTTCAGTTGCTATCGGCGATGCCATTGCTGCCATTACCACACCTGTTATAGAAGTACATATCTCCAATATATTTGGCCGAGAAGAATTCCGCAAACTCTCTCATGTTTCGGGTAGGGCTAAAGGAGTGATCAGTGGCCTGGGATTAAAAGGTTATGAACTGGCACTGGCTTATTTTTTGTAATTACATTCTCCTGATGTAATAAAAAACTGCAAAGAATACTGCAAAAATCACCACAGAATAAATGATGATCGCATTGGTATTAGATTTCCTTGTTTTACTGTTATACCTGTATCCGCAACTGTCGCATTTGGTGTGGTGCAATAGTTTTGGGCCCAGCAATCCGCCCCACCAGGTATATTTTACGGGTGATACCAATGCATTGCCACATTTTGGACAACCCGCTTCATTTGAAAAATCATTCAATTGATCTGCCATAAAATATTTTTTGAAAAACAAATGTATAGATAATTACAATATCACCCTCAACATTAATGCAAAACCGGTATCCTGTTTTGGGTTGTCGGCTATTTGTACAATGTGCAGGCCTGCAGATGACCATACTTTGAAAAGGTCGCCTTTTTTATGCTTTACCATTTCTGCATCCAGTTGCTTTACCATCACACCTTTTACAAACCAACCCAGGTCGCCATCTTTTTGTGATGAACCCGTATCGTCACTGTACGTAGATGCCATCGAAGAAAAGCTGGCTGTACCGGAGTTTATTTTTAATATGATGGAATCTGCCAATGCTTCCGCATACCGGGGGCGATAAACGCTGGTGTCTAAAAGGATATGTTTAACATGGTAAAAAGTATTGGGTGCTTTCATCAGTATCTTCACCAGGATATTATCTTTTTTAAAGGGGCCATATACTTTACCTACTTTACCATTGTAAGCCAGGCTATCCGCTTTGCCCAAAAAAGAAGCCGTACTTACTACAGCTACCGTATCAATGAAAAACTTTTTCTTTAAAACGAATTTTACAAAGCCAACGGGGTTATTGGTGGTATCTAATATCTTTTTTATCTGTGCAAGGGTTTGCCCCTTTCCCGAAAATAGAATGCCGGTAAACAATAAGGATAAGATTATTTTTTTCACTGGTAAAATTTGAAAGCGAAGATACGGAAAGGAGCGGTTCTCAGGTCTCCGGCCACTGATATATAGGGTAAGGTTCAATAAACCTCAGGCATACAATTTTTCGTAGTGTATTCGAAACGGTCCCGGCAGCTTTATAATTTGAGTTGTTTGATTATGATCTTTACCTGCTTTTTCATTTCATCCAGTTCAGCATATTGATCCTGGATGAAACTGTTATCTTCCAGGCGGCCGATGACTTTACTCATTTCCTCATTGGTATCATAAACCATCTTTCGATAAGGATTGCTGTAATCCTTTGCCCTTGAATCGTAGTTGCCTTTGCACATCCACTCCATGGTATCCAGTGCCTGTTGCAATAATTTTTTTAAAAGCACCGGTATAAACTGTTTGGGGGTGATGTTCAGTATTTCGAGCAGGGAAGTATAAGCATGATCTAACTTGTCAGCTGTATAGCTAACTCCCTCCTGCCGATAAAAATTATGCAGTTCATCCCAGTTATTTACCTTGCCGGATTTGATACTGCGCTTTATTTTTTCTATTGCCGGTTTCTGTATCAATTGTCCGCCGATATTCAGCCACTCACTTCGGCTCACCTTTGCCGATAGCGTTTTCTTCAACTCATCAAAATTGGCAAATTTATTATTTTGAATATGCTTTAATAATTCCATTGTACCGTAATAACGCACCAGCTCTTTAAAAATGGCGATGGACTGTGGTATTTTAAGCACTTCAGTTTTGCGTTCGGTGTTTTCCCAACCGCTGATAACTGCAGTGCCTTCCTTATTTGGTTTTAATTTTTCCAGTAAGGGTAGGGCACTGAATATCTCATTAATGGTATCGGGTGCAAGAAAAGCATATTCTATGTGCTGAATTTTTTCTGTACGCCTGTCACGGTCAACATATTTCCTGGCATTACGTGCAAGCGCATACATATTATACATGAACCAATAACCGGGCATTACCACCAGCTTATCATTGGCTACGTCATTGCTGACCAAACTGAATGGCACGGGTATATTCAGTTCCGCAGGAAAATCGCCTTTGGCAATAATTGTAAACGAAGCAAACTTTGAATTGTGTTTTAAGCTTACACATAGCCCGGGCCAAAAGCCACGTCCCGCAACGATCTCACCATCCGGGCTGCGGCTGTTGTGGTTGCTGCCAATTGTTGCGCCGGCAGCCATATTGCTTTGCCCCATTATCATTGCTGCGCATAAAAAAGAATTGTTATGGTGCTGTTCATGTGCAGGGAAGATCAATGAGTTCAACACTTCGCAACAGGAGATGGTTGAATTATTGCCAAGGTAAGAGTTGATCAGCCGTGCGCCATATTTTAATTGCGAATGGGATGACATGATAAAACGCACCGCTTTCACACCATAAAAAATGCGGCACCCATATCCCACAATACCATTCACTATTTCGCAACCCTCACCGATCTGTGATTTACGTTTTTCATCACTGTTAACCGTAAGGTTCTTTAGTTTATTGGCACCTTTAAAATAGGCATCGGTACCTACCCACACATCTTTTATGATCTTGCAGTTTTTTATAACGGTCCTGTCGCCTATTTTTCCATAATAGCCCCGTTGCTTGTCAAATCTCTTTTCGGTGAATGCTTTAAATTTTTCCAGCAGCGCTTCATCATCCCTGTATTTGCTCCACAGGTAAGCATCACCGGGAAGCATGCCATTAAAAGGGATCACGCTTCTGCCCCCATTCTCGTTACACAGTTCTATCCATACCCTTGCCTTTTCCTCTTCACCATCTTTTACAATGCCATTACCGAATTTTGCGTAATCGGTGGTAGCCAGTTCATTTACATTGGCGATCATTACATCATTACCAATGATATAATGGCTCAGGTAATTTACATTATCGATGCATACATTATTGCCCAGGTCGCAGCTGATGATGGTACTGTTGTACAAACCAACCGGCATTCTTAAATTATGGAATTCGAGGTAAAAAGGTTCCAGTTTACCGATGCGTACCAGCCCATAAAATTTACAGTTCTCTACCAGCTCGGGATTGAAATGTTTGGAAACGAAAATCTTATTCCAGTCATCGGATGTATTGCGGTTACGCACAAGCGCTTCAATTTCCTGGGTGGTCAGTTTACGGTGATCGATACCGTTGCGGTTCTGCAGGTTGCGTAGATGGTATTCATCTTTCCCTTTGGGGATATATTTTTTATCTACAAAATTGTAGCCAAGGTTATTAACGGGATGTTTTTGAATGATGTTCATACCCCTGCCCCCCAAAGGGAGATTTAGATTTAAAGTTTAGGATTTATTTAAATATCTTTCTAAATGAAGATATTTTATTGGCAAAGTATGATATTATTTTATTACTTCCATCTTCGCTACTTTCTTCTCCGTAATTAGTTCCCCCTTCATGCGGCGGAGGGGGTTCTATTCCACCGTAACACTCTTCGCCAAATTCCTTGGTTTATCCACGTCCACGCCTTTGGCAATACCGACATAATACGAAAGTAATTGTAACGGTATACAACTCAGCATGGGTGCTATTATTTCATCAGCGATGGGTACAAAGAAAACATCATCTGCCAGGCCGGGTATCACATCATCCCCTTCAGATATGATGGCGATCACTTTTCCCTTGCGTGCTTTTATTTCCTGAATATTGCTGATGATCTTTTCGTGGTAAGAATCTTTGGTGGCCACGAATACCACGGGTAAATTCTCATCCACCAGCGCAATGGGGCCGTGTTTCATTTCTGCGGCAGGATATCCTTCAGCATGTATGTAGGAGATCTCTTTCAGTTTCAGTGCGCCTTCCAAAGCGATCGGGAAATTGTATCCCCGTCCTAAGAATAAAGCATCGGTCGCACCCTTATATTTTTCGGCAATGATCTTTATACTATCGGCACTTTTTAACAAGGCATCTACTTTTTCAGGAACGGCTTCCAGTTCAAAAAGTAAATGACTGTAACGTTCGTCACTGATGGTCCCTTTTTCTTTGGCGATCTTTAAAGCCATCATGGTAAGTACTGCCAACTGCCCGGTAAATGCCTTGGTACTGGCAACGCCTATCTCGGGACCAGCATGAGTGTAGGCCCCACCGTTACTTATCCTTGCTATGGATGATCCCACTACATTCACTATCCCAAAGATGATGGCGCCGTTTTCTTTGGCCCTTTCAATAGCCACCAGGGTATCGGCCGTTTCACCGCTTTGCGAAATGGCAATGATCACATCTCCTTTATTAACGACGGGGTTGCGGTACCTGAATTCGGATGCATATTCCACTTCTACGGGTATGCGGCACAGTTCTTCAATGATGTATTCAGCTACCAACCCGGCATGCCAACTGGTGCCGCAGGCGATAATGATGATGCGGCTGGCATTTTTTAACTGCTCAATATTATTTTGTACACCGCTCATGGTAATCATGCCTGCGGCCGCATCAAGCCTTCCCCTAAGGCAGTCATGAATAGTACTGGGCTGTTCAAATATTTCTTTTAGCATGAAATGATCATAGCCGCCTTTTTCAATGGCTGCCAGTTCCATATCCAGTTTGGTAACAAAGGGCGTTATCTTTTCGTTACCCAGGTTTTTAAGGATGAGTTCTTTTGGCCTTACAATGGCCAATTCATAGTCATTCACATAAACCACATTCTTGGTATATTCCAGCATGGGAGATGCATCGCTGCCTAAAAAATGTTCACCGTCGCCAACACCGATCACCAAAGGACTGCCTTTTCTTGCCGCAATAATTGTCTCGGGATCATCTTCGTCAACTAACAGTATCACATAAGCGCCGGTAACCCTTTTTAACGCTACACGTACTGCTTCTTCAAGGTCGCACTGGTTGTTGGACTTAATGTCTTCAATAAAATTCAATAATACTTCAGTATCTGTTTCACTGGTAAATACATAGCCTTTATTACTGAGCTCTTTTTTTAACTGGGCATAATTTTCAATGATACCGTTATGGATCATAGCAAGTTTACCGCTTGCAGAAGTGTGCGGATGAGCATTAACATCACTGGGTTCACCATGTGTTGCCCAGCGGGTATGGCCAATACCGGTATGGGCATGAAGGTCCTTACCAAAGATCATCTGTTCCAGTTCGGCAACACGCCCTTTCTTTTTATAAACTTTCAGTCCATTGTTCAGCAATGCTACACCGGTACTATCATAGCCACGGTATTCAAGCCGCTTTAAACCTGTTATTATAATGGGATAAGCTTCTTTAGGCCCTGTGTATCCTACAATTCCACACATAAATTATTTTGTTTACTTTTTAATTGGCCCTCGGCCATTCTTTTCAGCGCCGTAAATTACTGAAAATGTAGTCAATGAAGATGACTGTTCTTTAAATTTAGCTGCATTTAACTTAATTTGGGTAAAAGTTATTCCATGAAATTCCTAACCGTGGTTACCGTGTTTTTACTGCTTGCAGCTAATGTGCATAGCCAGGACATTGTTTTTAATAAAAAAACAAAGGTATATATCGTCCGCCATGCAGAAAAAGAAGGGGGAAAGGACCCTGTGCTTACCACTGCAGGTAAACAAAGGGCTGGCGACCTGTTGCGGAAACTGGCGGATAAGGATATACAACGCATTTACGTTTCGGAGTACCGCCGCACACAAATGACGGGCGACAGTCTGCGTATTCAATTAGCAATAGATACGGTACATTATGTGGCAGATACGATTGGCGATGACCTCGCCCACAGAATAAAGGAGCATGGGGATATCGGGAAAAATATCCTGGTGATTGGCCATAGCAATACTATCCCGTTCATCATCCGTAAACTTGGTATAAAGGGCTATCCTAAGGAAAATATACCCGATAATGAATTTGATAATTTGTTTTTGGTGACCGTTAAAAAGTTCAAAACTAAATTGGTAAGGTCTAAATACGGGGCACTGTCAGGCGTATCAGCGTCTATGCAACCGATGAAGTAATCAGAGCAATCTTCCATTCAGGAAAATATAGGCAACAGAAAAATAAATGATTATCCCGGTAACATCTACCAGTGTTGCCACAAATGGTGCAGAGGAAGCGGCCGGATCCAATTTCAAGCGCTTCAGGATAAGTGGCAGCATTGAACCCATGAGGCTGCCCCATAGCACAATACCGATCAGTGAAAAGAAAATAGTGGTAGCCACCAGTTTCCAGTATATACCGTAATCAAAAATGTGTAAGTTCTGCCACACCAGGATACGAAGGAAACCGATACTTCCTAAAATAACTCCTAATAAAAGTCCTGATAAAATTTCCCGCCGCATCACTTTCCACCAGTCGGCAATGGTCAGTTCTCCCAATGCCATGGCCTGTATGATGAGGGTGGAAGCCTGCGAGCCACTATTACCGCCACTGCTCATGATAAGGGGGATAAACAAAGCCAATACGGTTGCCGCTTCAATTTCTTTCTGAAAAAACTGCATAGCCGTTGCCGTTAGCATCTCACTTAAGAACAGGATCACCAGCCAGCCAGCCCGTTTTTTTACCAGTTTAACAATACTGATGTCAAGATAAGGTGCATTCAATGCTTCGGTACCGCCGATCTTCTGGATATCTTCACTGAACTCTTCTTCTGCCACCCAAAGGATATCATCAATGGTTACGATACCCAGTAAAATATTATTATTATCAGTAACAGGAAGGGCTACACGATTATTCATCTTAAATGCCTTGCTGGCAACTTCCTGGTCATCATTTACATGAAGTGTGATAAAACGGCCGTCCATGATCTCATTTACCCTTGCATCGGGTGCAGCCAGGATAAATTCGCGGATCCTGATATCATCCAGCAATTCGCCTTTATCATTGATCACATAAATGACATCGATGGTCTCACTGCTTTTCGCATACCTGCGGATGGTATCAAGTACTTCGGCAACAGAATTCTCTTCGTACACATAAATGTAATCGGGTGTCATCAGCCTGCCCACACTGTTTTCGGGATAGCCCAATAATTCCAGGGTAACTTTTCTTTCTTCAGGATCAAGCCGTTTGATGAGGTCGCGTACAATACTGGTGGGTAATTCTTCCAGGAATGCAACGCGGTCATCCGCCGGCAGTTCATTCAATAATTCTGTGGCTTTAAATGCCGGTAACTGCCTGATGATCCTTTTCTGTATGGTAAGCTCCAATATCTTAAAAACACTGGCCGCACGGTGAATGGAAAGGTGCGACATGATCTGGCTTTCATATTCTTCGTTCTCATCTAGCAGCAGGGCCACGTCACTGATATTCTGGTCATTCAGGAATTCCTGTATCATCAGTTTATTCTCAGCAGCAATCACTTCTTCAAATTGCTGTTGTAATGATATTTCCTGTAATTCCAGCGACATCGTGGCTTTGTTAGTAATTTAGCATTTAATAAGTGCCGCAATTTAGCCCATTTATTTCTTAACCAGCTGTTATGCGTAAACCTTATTTATTTGTTGATAAAGCAGGCGGAAAGGGCAGGGGCGTATTTACCAGGGAACGCATACCCGCCGGAATGGTCATTGAAGCGGCGCCGGTGATCGTAATGGATGCAGCCGACAGGCAATTCCTGGATAAGACCTTATTGCACGATTACATTTTTGAATGGGGAAAACTCAAAGATAAATGCTGCATGGCCCTTGGGCTTATTCCCATCTACAACCATAGTTATAAAAGCAATTGCGAATATTTTATGGACTTTGAAGAAGACAGTATTTTTGTAAAAACGGTCCGTATCATTGAGAACGGGGAAGAGCTTACCATCAATTACAATGGCGACTGGAACGACCCGAAGAAGGTATGGTTTGATGTTAACATTTAAAAAACAACATTATGGAAGCTCATTCCTATTTAATTTCTAACTTGTATACATGAATGCGTTTTTGCATAATAATTATGTGCTAATCATACTCCGCTGTATTGCCGTGTATTTTTTTGTGATCATCGCCATCCGCCTCTTTGGAAAAAAAGAGCTGGCGCAGTTGTCTGTGATCGACCTGGTCTTTATCTTACTGATCAGCAATTCAGTACAGAACGCGATGGTAGGTCCCGATACTTCATTGGAGGGAGGCCTCATCGCAGCATTATCTTTGTTTATTGTGAATTTTATTTTGAAAAAATTATTGTACCGCAATAAAAAAGTGAGCGAATTGCTGCAGGGCAAATCCGTAATGCTGATTTATAATGGCGAATTGCAGGAACATAACCTTAAACACGCCGAAATCACCATGGAAGAACTGGAAGCTGCTGTAAGGGAACACGGCGTTGAAGACCTGAAACATGTTGACCTGGCGATACTGGAAGTGGATGGCAATATCAGCGTAATATCAGATGATTTTAAAAATAAAAGTATACAACCCGTACCTGCTATGGGATACCGGCGTAAACATAAGTTCAAAGGCAGGATAAATTAATTGCGGGTTTCACAGGCCTTAAAGAAATTCCAGATCATTTCATTGCCCTTAAAATCCCTGCAGACTTTTCCGATAAGGAATTTAGGCAGGTATTGCGTTGCTCCCGGTAAAGTATGTCCGCCATTTGTGATCTTCATGAGTACTACACTTGTCTTGTTCTTTCCCCCGGCATAAGTGTATTGAACTGCGGTGCAGCCATCATCGCCGTCAGTGTCGGGCATCGCTTTTATCACCGGTGAAGTGGAAGTATGATTAATGCTGATATATTTTTCAATGGTCTTATCTGTTGATGTGCAATTGCCCCTGTTGCCCAGAAACCGTCCCCCAACCTTACCGCCTTCAAATGGTACCAGGGGGTCTTTGGTGCCATTCATCAGTAAAACTGAAACGGGGCTGGAAGGAGCAAATTCTTCAAATATCTTTTCGGGGATACTGCCGCAAACCGGTGCTATGGCCAGTAAGCGATTACTCAGTTTATAAGAAAGGTAGATGGAAAAAAAAGCGCCATTGGAAATACCGGTAGCGAATACCCGGCCTTTATCTGCACAATAGCTTTTGAAAAGGGTATCCAGTAAGAGCGAAATAAATTTTACATCATCATGCGCAGCAATATCGGCTTTAAATTCCCGCCCATCATTCCATTGCTTATTGATGCCATTGGGATAAACGCAGATAAAATTCTCTTTATCGGCGATCGCATCCATCTCCATATAACCCTGCGTCTGTTTGTAATTTCCTCCCCCGCCATGGAAGATGAGTACGAGGGGAATTTTTTTACCGGCTTTATAATTTAAGGGGAGATGAATGATATAATCCCTTTGCCCGCCATCCACGATAATATTGCCGTTGATATTCTTTTCTGCAGTTGTACAAAGGAATGTCGTTATTGCCATCAGTAGCGAAATATGTTTTTTCATACTATTTTATTGAGGAGTCAATTACCTGTAAAAGGCCATTGCTGAATTTATCGTCCATGAGTTGCCAGAACATGATGCCATTCAATTTTTTCTTTACCGCATATTTTGTTTTTATTTTTACGGACAGGCTGTCATCATAAGTTGCAAATAATTTGCGTTCCGGGTTGAAGGCATAAGGGGCCTGTGCAATATTATCGCGGTACTGGACAAATCCGTTATTGGTGTTGATGGTGTCGTATAAGTTTTTATAAGAAACGCCCCGGTAAAAGCTTCCCGGCTGGTTCAATCCATTGTTGCTGCTATCCGTAACCGTGAAGAGCCGTGCATAAAAAGCGGCACCAATCACGATCTTATTGGCAGGAACCCCTTTATTCAATAATAGTTTTACCCCGTTATCTGTTGATGCAGGTTGTGCAGTTGTTGAATACAGGGCGGTATGGTGCCCGGTTACTGTACTGTATCCGCCGATAAGATCATAACTCATCAGGTTCACCCTGTCAATTTCCGGCATTACTTTTTTCCAGTCCACCGATTCTTCAATAAACTGGCTGAAGCCACCTGCAGCAAAACTTATCTCATATTTTTTACCGAGTGTTTTCCGTAAAGTTTTGATCAATGCGGTAAAATTCGGCTTATCATTTGGCGAATAGGCGTGACCGGGATAACCTTCAATGGCAGGATATTCCCAATCCAGGTCGATGCCATTGATATCGAATGATTCCAGTAATTCTTTTGTTGAGCGGGCAAATTCTTCCCTTGCCAGGCTGTCGGAAAAAACGGCAGAACAATTCATACATCCTCCCCAGCCCCCCAATGAAACCAGTATTTTTAGTGAAGGGTTCTTTTGGCGAAGCGCTACCATTTTTTGGAGAATGACGGTATCTGTACTTCTGCCCAGCGATAATTTGTTTCCATCAAGATGGCAGAAACTAAAGATGAGGTGGGTAAGCTTACCTACTTCGAAACTGTCGATAGCGGTAGTATTGCCTGCGTAATAACCGGTGACGGTAAAATTCTTTTTACGGGGAGATTGTGAAAAGCAATACTGCAGCAATGATAATGCAAGAAGGAGGGAGAATAATTTCTGCATCAGCTTTTAAAAGTTAAAAGAATTGATAAAATGAATAAGGTTGATAAAGATAAGCCTTATCAACCTTATTAACTTTATCAGCCAGTCAACTTTTATTGTTGTTCTATCAATTGTATCTCGCAGGCGATCTTCACTTCATCGCTGAGCATTACGTTACCTGCTTCTGTAACGGCATCAAAGGTTAATCCGAATTCTTTGCGGTTGATTTTCCCATTGATGGTAAAACCCGCCTTGGTATTGCCGTAAGGGTCTTTAGCGATGCCACCGAACTCCACATCAAGCTTTATGTTCCTGGTTTTATCACGTATGGTGAGGTCACCGTATAATTCGTAAGAACCATCATTATCTACATTCTCATATTTAGTAGCGATAAATTTTATCTTGGGATAAACGGCAGCATCAAAAAAATCAGGTGCTTTAAGGTGCCCGTCCCTTTGTTCATTACCCGTAGAGATTGAATCTACATCGGCAGAAAAACTGATCGTTGCCCTGGTAAAATCTTCGTCATCTGTTTGAGCAGTGACATTAAAAATATCAAAACTGCCTGAAACATTGGTGATCATCAGGTGTTTGATCTTAAATTTTATTTCGCTGTGAGTGGGGTCTACGACCCAGTTCTTTGTTGCCATGATTATAATTTTTGGTGCAATTTAAACAATTAATGTTCAAACATCAAATATTTTTTTTAAAATTATTGTTAAATAAAAGATCCCACTTTTGGGGTGGGATCGGGCTATGATGATTCAGTTGCCTTATTTGTTTCTCTCAAACTCTTTCCGGATGATATTCAATGCAGCACCGGCTTTGAACCATTCAATCTGCTGCTGGTTATAAGTATGATTTACCTGGATCGTTTCGTTGCTGCCATCAGCATGGTTCAATACGATCTGCAATTGTTTGTTTGGTGCAAATGCCAGTAATCCCTCAATGTCAATGGTATCATCTTCCAGTATCTTGTCATAATCTTCTTTGTTGGCAAAAGTGAGCCCAAGCATTCCCTGTTTCTTTAAATTGGTCTCATGGATCCTTGCAAAAGATTTCACCAATACTGCACGTACGCCCAGGAACCTTGGCTCCATTGCAGCGTGCTCCCTTGATGAACCTTCGCCATAATTCTCGTCACCAACTACGATGGTTCCAATACCAGCGGCTTTGTATGCCCTTTGTGTTGCAGGCACGGGCCCATATTCACCAGTAAGTTGATTTTTTACGCAATCTGTTTTATCATTAAAAAAATTGATGGCACCGATCAGCATATTATTACTGATATTATCGAGGTGGCCACGGAACTTAAGCCATGGGCCGGCCATAGAGATATGATCCGTTGTACATTTTCCCTTTGCCTTGATCAGTAATTTCAATCCATTAAGGTCTTTGTGTTCCCATTCGGCAAATGGTGCCAATAATTGTAAACGATCAGAAGTAGGAGACACCAACACTTCAACTTTGCTGCCATCTTCTGCAGGTGCCTGGAAGCCCGCATCTTCAACCGCAAAACCTTTCAATGGCATTTCAATCCCCATGGGTTCTTCCAGTTTGAATTTTTCACCTTTTTCATTGGTGAGAAGATCTGTCAATGGATTGAATGTAAGAGAACCCGCAATGGTAAGTGCCGTGGTTATTTCAGGCGATGCAACAAATGCATGTGTATTGGGGTTGCCGTCATTTCTTTTGGAAAAATTGCGGTTATAAGAAGTGAGGATAGAATTTTTACGGTTAGGATCAGTGGAATGTCGTGCCCATTGCCCGATACATGGCCCACAGGCATTGGCCAATACCACACCGCCCACTTCCTCAAATATGCCGAGGTAACCATCCCTTTCAACGGTATAGCGTACCTGCTCTGAACCCGGTGTGATGGTGAATTCCGCTTTTGCTTTCATTCCGTGATCAGTAGCCTGTTTTGCAATTGATGCCGCCCTGGTAATATCTTCATAAGATGAATTGGTACATGAACCGATCAATCCTACTTCTAATTTCTCGGGCCAGCCATTTACTTTTACCGCATCAGCAAATTTTGATATCGGCCATGCAAGATCCGGTGTAAATGGCCCGTTGATATGCGGTTCCAATTCTGATAAATTAATTTCAATCACCTGGTCAAAATATTTTGCAGGATCGGCATATACTTCGGCATCACCGGTAAGGTGTGCAGCAATGGCATCAGCTGCATCTGCAACATCTGCCCTTCCTGTTCCCTTTAAATAATCTGCCATTTTTGGATCGTACCCAAAGATGGAAGTGGTAGCACCAATTTCTGCGCCCATATTACAGATGGTTCCTTTTCCTGTGCAGGAAAGAGAAGTTGCACCATCACCAAAATATTCAAGTATGGCACCGGTACCACCTTTTACAGTAAGTATGCCCGCCACTTTAAGGATAATATCTTTTGAAGCCGTCCAGCCACTTAATTTACCTGTTAGTTTTACACCGATTAGTTTTGGAAATTTTAATTCCCAGGGCAACCCGGCCATCACATCACAGGCATCGGCACCACCAACACCAATGGCTACAACGCCCAGCCCGCCTGCATTTACTGTATGCGAATCTGTTCCAATCATCATGCCGCCAGGAAAAGCATATTGTTCCAGTACAACCTGGTGAATGATACCTGCACCCGGCTTCCAGAAACCGATACCATATTTATTGGATACCGATGCCAGGAAATCATATACTTCTTTGTTCTGTGATTTTGCTTTTGAAAGATCGGCAACTGCCCCTGTCTCGGCTTGTATCAGGTGGTCGCAATGCACGGTTGAAGGAACTGCAACTTTTGTGCGGCCGCTTTGCATGAATTGTAATAATGCCATCTGCGCCGTTGCATCCTGCATGGCTACACGGTCAGGAGCAAAATCTACATAATCTTTTCCTCTTTCATAGGCCGTGGTGGCTGATCCCTGCCAAAGATGGGCGTACAATATTTTTTCGGTTAAGGTAAGTGGCTTACCCGTTGTTTTGCGGGCGGCTTCAATGCGGGTGCTGAAATTCGAATACAGCTTTTTGATCATTTCAATGTCGAAGGCCATAGTATTGATTTGATGATTAGATGATTTGGAAATGAGCTAATTTGATGATTTGAAAATTGGGGGACTTGCAAATGAAGGGAGTCTTTTTACCAGGGAAACAGGCGAAATTCAATCATCAAATTTCCAAATCAACAAATTTTCAAACCAGATTGCAAATTTACTAAAAAACGACGATTAATTAAAGCGCTTGTTTTTAGATAAAAATCTGTATAATTTAGCAGTATGAAAAGCTTTAAGCATTTTATTGAGTGGCATGTATTCGGCGTTTGTACCGCTGTTGGCGAAAAAATGGGTATTGCCACTTCAACTATCCGTAAATATTTTATTTATATCAGTTTCCTCACCGTGGGGTCTCCGGTGATTGTTTATTTATTTGTGGCTTTCTGGATGAATATCAAAAGGTATATACTCAATGCAAGAAGGAACCCATTAAGGTATTTATAAAATCAAAGTGCAAAAGTGAAAACCCAAAATTGTAAGGATACGCAATAACTTTTAGGTTTTGACCCTGCCTACCGGCAGGCAGGGTTTAACTTTTGACTTACAAAGATGCTCTCAGTTTCACCAGTTTCTCCAATAAAGGTTCCAGCAAATCTAATTTCAACATATTGGCACCATCGCTTTTTGCGTTGGATGGATCGGGGTGTGTTTCAATGAATAATCCATCAGCGCCTGTTGCAATGGCCGCTTTGGCAATGGTTTCAATAAGTTCCGGGCTGCCGCCTGTTATGCCTGCAGACTGATTAGGTTGCTGCAATGAATGTGTGCAGTCCATGATCACCGGAACATTTATTTCCTTCATCCAGGTGATATTGCGGTAATCAACAACTAGGTCCTGGTAACCAAAACTATTTCCCCTTTCGGTAAGCATTACTTTAGCATTACCTGCATTGTTTATTTTTTCAACGGCAAATTTCATGGAGGGTCCGCTTACGAATTGCCCTTTCTTTACATTCACAATCCTGCCTGTTTTTGCTGCGGCGATCAGGAGGTCTGTCTGTCGGCAAAGAAAAGCCGGTATCTGTAACATATCAACATAATTTGCTGCAATGGCTGCTTCTTCAGCGGTATGAATATCTGTGATAGTAGGCAGTGAAAATTTTTGCCCGGTACTTTTTATCAGTTCCAGTGCATTTTCGTCACCAATGCCGGTAAAGGAATTAACGCTGGTGCGGTTTGCTTTACGGTAAGAGGCTTTAAAAATATAGGGGATCGATAATTTTTTACAGGTAGCCGCCACTTTTTCGGCAATCTCCGTCACGATCTCTTCAGATTCCACCACGCAGGGGCCGGCAATCAAAAAGAAATTGGTTTTGTTGTATTGCTGACGGGAAAAGATTTCCGTTAAATATTGTTCCATACTGCAAAGTTAAATTGATAACGCCAATTATTGCGAAATCTCCGAATTAAATATAGTGGATTTAAAAATTAGCCTAATTCTTGTAACTTGCCTTCCGTCAGGCAGGTTCAATGGAATTTGCGTTATTAAAATAATTGATTGCTATGGCTAAAGAAAAAATTCTTGTTATCGGTGCAAGCGGGCAAATAGGGGTGGAACTGACGCTGGCTTTACGAAAAATGTATGGGAATGCCAATGTGGTAGCTTCGGATCTGCGTGAAGAGAATAGTCTGCTCAAAGGCACCGGCCCTTATGTAAGCCTGGATGTGATGAACAAAGAAATGCTGCATGTACAGGTGATCAGGCAGAATATTACACAGATCTATTTATTAGCAGCTATCTTATCTGCTACAGGCGAAAAAAATCCTAACCTTGCCTGGCATTTAAATATGCAAAGCCTGCTTCACGTGCTTGATATTGCAAGGGAAGAAAAACTGAGCAAAGTATACTGGCCCAGCAGTATTGCGGTCTTTGGCCCTACAAGCCCTAAACAAAATTGCCCGCAACAAACCATCATCGAACCATCAACGGTTTATGGCATCAGCAAATACGCCGGTGAATTCTGGTGCAATTATTTTAACCAACGGTATGGTGTAGACGTAAGAAGCCTCCGTTATCCCGGGCTTATCAGTTACAAAAGCGAACCCGGTGGCGGCACCACAGATTATGCAGTGGAAATATTTCATGCGGCCCGTACCGAAAAAAAATACGAATGTTTTCTCAATGAAGATACTTACCTGCCCATGATGTATATGCCGGATGCCATACGGGCCACCATTGAATTAATGGAAGCAGATGCCGCTAAAATTTCTGTGCGTACTTCGTATAACCTTTCGGGTATGAGTTTTTCTCCTGCGGAGATCGCTGCTTCCATAAAAAAACATATTCCCGATTTCTCTATTAGCTATAAACCGGATTACCGCCAGCACATTGCTGAAAGCTGGCCGCAAAGTATTGATGACAGTGTTGCCCGTAAAGATTGGGGCTGGAAGGAAGAGTATCACCTGGAAAACATGACAAAAGATATGCTTGATAATTTATAGCAAATACTTTCCACTGAACTAATAAGATGTTAAAATACCCACTGGCGGGTAGTTGTACAGGTTATTTTTTATTTTTCTTTGCCGAAAAGGATTAGAAAATTGTATAATAATTTGTCTTATAGATTTTATAATCGTAATTTTGCAAACAAATTTTAAACCCTAAATTGATTAAAATGAAAAAAGTGATTTTAAGCTTAGCTATTATAGCTATTGCGTTTTCAGCTAACGCACAAAAAAAATCTAAGCAGGAAGATGCCAGTAAAGTAAAGTTCAGCGTTGGTGCTGATCTTGGTATTCCTGTTGGTAACCTGAGCCCGTTTGCAAGTTTTGCATATGGCGGGGATGTTCAAATGGATTATGCTACATCTCCAACATTTGCCCTTACTTTAAGCGCAGGATATTTAGGTTATTCAGGTAAAAGCGGAGTAACAATATCAGGCGGCCTTATTCCTGTTTTGGTTGGTGGTAAATATTGGTTCTCACCAAAAGTTTATGGTAGTGTACAAACAGGTATGTCATTCTCTACCAGCAGCGGTGGCGGTTCTGCATTCACTTATGCTCCGGGCGTAGGTTTTAAAGTTGGTGAAAGCCTTGATATCCTGGCTAAATACCAATCTGCTACAAAGAACAGTTCTGATAATTCTTATGTTGGTGTAAGAGTTGCTTATACTTTCAGCACTAAATAAGTGTATTTAATTTACTAGATAAGAGCTTGTCCATACATGGGCAGGCTCTTCTTTTTATACACATTTGCACATTCTGCCTTTTTTTGTGAAAAAAAAACGGCTATTAATTTGTGTTTAGCATATTATAGCAGTATTTTTTCATTCAATTTTAAAACCCAAAACTAACTAACATGAAAAAATTAATTTTAAGCCTGGTAGTTATGACAATTGCATTTTCTGCAAGTGCCCAAAAATCAAAATCAAAAGCAAAAGCAGACGCAGACAACAAAGTAAAGTTCAGTGTGGGTGCCGACCTGGGTATCCCTGTTGGTAACTACAGTACAGTTGCAAGTTTTGCTTACGGCGGTGATGTACAGGTTGATTACATGACTTCCCCAACTTTCGCTATTAATTTAAGTGCAGGCTATTTGGGCCTGTCTGCCAAAAGCGGTTATAGTGGGATTGGTGGCCTTATCCCTATTTTAGCAGGCGCCCGTTACTGGTTTTCTCCAAAAGTTTATGGTAGTATGCAGGCAGGTATGTCATTCTCCACGCAAAGCGGAGGAGGGTCTGCATTCACTTATGCCCCGGGCGTAGGTTTCAAAGTTGGCGAAAGTGTTGATGTACTGGCTAAATACCAATCAGCAACAAAAAACAGCGTAGATAATTCTTATGTTGGTGTAAGAGTTGCTTATACTTTCAG
>JAYWAN010000009.1:0-2839 GCA_043782405.1 Chitinophagaceae bacterium | reverse complement strand
TTGAAACGGCTGCTGCACTTACCCTCGATGAACTTAAAAAGCATGCAGGGGTAAAAAAAATAATCAGACAAAAAGGATCTGCGATAATACATGTTTCAAAATGCTATAGTCAGCAACTGACACACCAGACCATCGAGGGACAGTTTATCAGGGTAAAGATCACTGAGCCATTGGCACCTGCCACTTATAGGCCCGTCTCGGCCAGGCGCTTGTCCAGCCTGCCTTTCCCACGATTGATTACACGGTATTTATCGGAAAACGGAGAATAGCAATTTGCAAGAAAAAAATGTACCTTTAAATTTGCGTAAACGCAATATGGACCAATAGTACACTGATCTAAATTTTTTTTTATGAGAGGGGTAAATAGGGTAATGCTCATTGGCAATTTAGGAAAGGATCCGGACATGCAATTTCTGGAAGGAAATATCGGCGTGGCAAAATTTTCATTGGCAACGACGGAAACTTATAAGGACAGGAGTGGAAAACTGATCTCTCAAACAGAATGGCATACGGTTGTACTCTGGCGTGGCCTGGCCGAGCTGGCACAAAAATATCTGCACAAAGGAAGCCTTGTTTATATTGAAGGGCGTCTTAAGACCCGTAGCTGGGAAGACAAGGAGGGCAACAAAAAATTTGCGACGGAAATTGTTGGCGATAACCTTATCATGCTGGATAAACGTAGTGATGGCAGTCACGCTACATCCGGTATGGAAGGCATAGAGGGAATGGGTGGTACAGATATTCCTCCAGTGGACGACGGCACAGAGCGATTGCCATTTTAAAGAATAAATATTTAATCTGTCGGCTCACTATGCCGGATATATTTTTTACATAAACTAATTGTTTTGGATTACCATTCGGTTTTTGATTTAAGTGATTTTTTTTCATTTCCCTTTTTGGCAATAACCCCGGCTGCTACCGGCGCACTCATTTTCCTGGTGATAATACTCTTTACGCTGTCCTTTTTACTTGCAGGTGCCGAAGTGGCTTTTTTCTCATTAACTTTTAAGGACATTAATGTATTAAAAACGAAGAAGCAACCAGCTTACCGCCGCATTGTCAATTTATTGGACCAGCCAAAGACCCTGCTGGCATCCATGCTCATCACCAATAGCTTTGTAAACATAGGCATCATATTATTTTCCAATTTCTTAATTGATGACTGGATCAGCGGATTCCATTTCAGTTTATGGGTGGTGTTTTTGATAAAAGTAGTAGCCGTTACTTTCCTGCTATTGCTTTTTGGCGAAGTATTGCCCAAGGTTTGGGCAACACACCACAAGGTTTGGTTTGCCGCAACAGCTTCGCTGATCGTTGAAATATTTAATAGTGTTTTTTACCGTTTCAGTAAACGTATGGTGCGTTTTAGCGACCGGGTAGAAAAGAAATTCTCTGCCGATAATTCTTCAGCAATGGACAGCAGCCGACTCGATTATGCCATTGATCTGTTGCCGGAACACGAAGCCACCAGCGAAGAAAAACAAATACTGAAAGGCATCCGTAAATTCGGTGATACCACGGTGAAACAAGTTATGCGTACACGCCTTGACGTAAGTGGAATTGATTTCAACAGCAGCTTTGCAGACACTACCAGGAAAGTGGAAGAGCTACATTATTCCCGTTTGCCGGTATACAGGAACAGCCTGGATGAAGTAGTAGGAATGTTGCACACCAAGGATATGCTGCCTCATCTTAATGAACCCGACAATTATGACTGGCATACCCTGATGCGGCAACCTTATTTTGTGCATGAACAAAAACTGATCGAAGATCTTTTACAGGAGTTTCGCAGCCGGCGTATACACTTTGCAGTTGTAGTGGATGAATTTGGAGGAACTTCCGGCATCGTTACATTGGAAGACGTGATGGAAGAGATCATCGGCGACATAAAAGATGAATTTGACGATGAGGAAAGCAGTAACAAGAAAATAGATGCGTTTAATTATATATTTGAAGGGAAGACAATGATCAATGACGCCTGTAAAGCAATGCAGCTGCCGGGAGAAACATTTGATATGGTACGGGGCGACAGCGATTCACTGGCCGGGCTGGTGCTGGAAATTGCCGGCGAATTCCCGCAGGTGAATGAAGAAGTGGTGAGCGGCGACTTTACTTTTATTCCATTAGAGATCAATAAGAACAGGATCGATAAAGTGAAAGTGATCATTAAACAACAAAGTCCACTTTAAATCTTACTAAAGCAGTAAGAATAAATTACTTTATGCAAATACCCCGACTAAATAACACTCCCTTTTGTTTATTGCCTGTTGCCTGCTGCCTATTGCTTTTTTCCTGCAACTCCGTGTACACTTCAAAGAAAAAGGGATATTATAAAATTGATTTTCCCGAACGAAAATATGCCCAATTCCAAAAAGAGGGATTCCCTTATACTTTCGAATATCCCGTTTATGCTACTGTTACAAAGGACAGTACGTTTTTCGACGCTAACCCGGAAAACCCCTACTGGATCAATATTGACTTTCCCCGGTTTGGCGGAAGGATATACCTGAGTTATAAGATCGTAGGCGGCAAAGCCATGTATAAAATAAAACAAGAGAATGGTACTTATCGCGATTCTGTTGGCATCAATCAATTTGACAGAATGGTGAATGACGCATTTAATCTTACCAATAAAAATGAGTCTGTTGCCAGTTCAATTAAAGACAGTTTAATGCATACAGCAAACGGTATCACCGGAGTTTTTTTTCGGGTAGGAGGAAATGCAGCTACTGCGAAACAGTTTTTCTTAAGCGATACCACAAAAAATTTCATCCGTGGTGCATTGTACTTTGATGCAACCCCCAATGTTGATTCACTGCGGCCGGTACAGGAATTCCTG
>JAYWAN010000008.1:0-7504 GCA_043782405.1 Chitinophagaceae bacterium | reverse complement strand
CCTGTACAACCAACCAATTATCTGCAGAGGGTAAGGACTGGGGTGGTGGAAGGGGTGCTTTCTCTTATTACCTGGTCAATGGATTAAAAGGACTGGCCGACAGGGATCATGACGGTACGGTAAGTAAAGAAGATATACAGCAATTCCTCGATTCCTGTTTCTCACAGGACCGCATACTCGCAGAAAACAGGCTGAAACAGACCCCGGTATTGACCGGTAATGAAGATTTTGAATTAGCTGTTGTTGACACGGCCGCATTGGCAGATGCCATTAAACAGATGGTGATGCCGGTGCCAAATGTTACTTTATTCAGCCCCCTGCCCATGCAGCCGCAGGAATATCTTTTCAATGTATTGTTGAAACAACCACTGGAAGAACTGCTCAATTTTTTTAAACTCGACAGTCTTGCTAAAAAAGATATTCCTTTAGAAGTGATCGACCAGTTGTTAAACAGGGAATCAAATGAAAGCTACCGCGACAAACTGAATCAATTGAAAAATATTTTGAACAGTGATAAAGACAAACTGGGCAGTTTTAATGAAAAATTAGTGAGGGCCATTCATAACCGGGGGCAGGATATCATCAATCTCTATTTAAAGGGCGATGCCGCAGAACTGGAAAGGCGCAGGTATTACAATGTTAAAAGCAATGGATACGACGAATATCCTAAAATGTTTTCTGTTGCAGCAAAACTTACATCGCCTGATAATGAATTGTATAATGTATTGCAGGTAGACCAGCATTATTTTGCAGGTGTGGCAGCAAGGTTAAAAGTGCCTACTGTAGAAGATCCAAAACCACTGCTCGCCATTTCAATGGCCGAACAACAGCTGGCACTAAAACTGAATGACAATGCTGCCAATATCCACAATGAACTGGGTATCCTTTACCTGCAGAAAAAAGACCTTAAGAGTGCAGAAGGGCATTTTTTTAAAGCCACGCAAATTGCTCCCGACTGGGCAATCCCCTGGGCCAACCTTTGCGGTTTGTATGGCGCTGCAAAAAAAACCGATGCAGCAATCCTTGCAGGGCATATCGCAGATAGTTTACAACCCGGCATGCAGATAACCGCTGTACAACTGGGAGGCACATACGAAAATGCAGGCAACTTCCTTTTTGCAGAAGAGTATTACCGCATGGGTATCGATATCAACTCCAGGCATTATTATCCCTTTGAGCGGCTGGGATTTGTTTACACCAGTACCACGCAATATGCAGCAGCCGATTCATTTTTTTACGAGGCTTCCCTGCGTAAAGCGGGTTATCATTTTGACGGCAATGGTTTTGATATAGCATTCCCTACATTACCTCCAATTGCGCTTCCGAGATTCCTTTGTTTGCTGGATACTTCGGTTTTGAACAAAGATGATATCATGGCTTTTTTTTATTGGGGTATGGAGGAATACTGGGCAAAACGTTATGCCAATGCTGAACGCATCTTTAAAAAGATCATTGCAGTTGATAAAAGCGACCCGCTGGTATTTCATTACCTGGGCAAAGTGTTTTATGACCAGCAAAAATGGGAAAATGCCGAGATCATGTTCAATTTTGCCATAAGTTATCATCTCGATACAGCGGCATTCAGGCTTCGGAATGATTCATTACTCAAAAGATCAAAATTTGCTTACTACCACGATTGTTTTGAAGAATTTTACCGGAGGTATTATTATTCCAGTAATGAAGACCATTATTTTATCGCTTCGGCGTATGAAAGATGGGGGCATTATGATGAAGCAGAAACGCATTACCGTTTTCTTATGCAGGCTTTCCCCCTTGAACAGGGGAGCTATGTTAAACTGTGGACCCTGATGGAGCAACTGGGCCGTTATGATGAATCGGAAAAAATAATTCAAACTTATGGCGCAAATAATGATTACACCAAAGCGCTATCGATACTGGAGCTGAATGATTTTTACAAAAGGGCAATGTTCCATTATCCCGAAGAAAGCCGCTGGCCACATAAACTCGGTCTCTTATTGTATGAATTTGCGCCTAAACCGGCCATGGAAAGATACCTGGATACCGTTGTTTATTTTCCTTTACTGAACAGAGAAATATTCATTGATGTGGAAGAACACAACAGGCTTGCGGGTGATCCGGCCATGTTATTGGACGGGAATGGAAAAAATTCAGGTAAAATACTGCTTATGGAGACCATGGTTTCATCCGGCGAAATGCGTTTACCGGGTACAGGAGAGCGTATAAAACTGGCAGATTATCCAATCGCTACTCCCCGTAAGGATGCCATTTACTATTTATCCAAAGCTGCAGAACTGATCAAAGAAACAGAAACACTGGCCGATATCAATTTCAAGATCGGGAATGTATATGAATGGGCAGGATCGAAAAAGATGTCATATCCCTATTATGCCAACGCAGTAGACCTTGTGCCCACCAATGCAGGCTTCCGGTTAAAAATGATCGATGTATGCCACCGGTTGTTTAAAAACAGGAAGGGATTGGAAAACCTGGAATACCTCTACAAGAATAACCAGATCAATTTCCCCGACAGGATGTTACTGGCAGAATTTGATATCCATGCGGGGCAGTTTGCAGAAGCGAAAAAGTTACTGGATTCGGCCCTTACCATTCACCCCTACTATATCCCTGCAATAGAAGACCTGAACGGAAGATTGCTTTTGTTATCAGGTCAACCCAAAGAGGCATTGCCTTATTACCGGGCTTATTTAACCGGTAATGAAAATGATTCTATGGCGCTGTACACTATCGGTCGCCTGTATGCGAAGATGGGCAATGCAACAGAAGCTTTTAAATGGCTGGAAAAATCGATGGCAAAGGGTTTCAATTATTCTTTTGTATTGACCTACGACCCTGCCTGGGCATCTTACCGTAAATTGCCGGCATGGGAAGCGCTGAACAAACGGTTTCCAAAAAAGAAAATATACCAAAACGCCAATAAACAAGGTGGCTGATAAAAATATTTGCTGCTTTTACTGGAAAAGGCGTCCGAGTATACTGTTTGATTTACCGGGATCAATTTGTTTTACCGCATTCTGCCTGCAGCCATTCCTCCATACACATGGTGAATCGCAACAGATATGCTGAACTTTAAAAGCCGTTTCTTCCTTAGTCTCTTTTACAACCTGGTTCCAGTCGGGATTTTTATTTGTTTTAACCAAATTGTTTTCCAGTGCGGCTTTAAAATAAATGGTAAAAAAACTGCCTACAGTACTGTCGCAGGAAGCTTCTTCACCTACATCAGCTGCAGTAAGTAATATGGATGCCGTGGTATTAATGAAAAGTTTAGCAGCATTCTCACCACTCCAGTCTTCCATACCTCTTTCCGCCACTATTGATTTGCCCTTCTTTTTTGCTGCAGTGGGAATGGTATTGCAACAATCACTCAGTACAATATTCAACCGTGCAGATTTGGGCTTAAGCCTGATGGAATCATAAATATCTTTGATGTTGAGCGAATTGACATTATACGTGCTGTCGGGCTTTGGCCGCAGGTCGATATAAGGGAATTGCCTTGGATCCTGTTTTTTGCGGAACCCATGGCCGCTATAATAGAAAACTACGATATCATTCACATCAGGCCTGAGGTCCCTGATGGCTTTTTGAACATGTGCTTTATCATACGTAGCACCCGAAATGATTACCGGTTTCGGCATTTGAATACCCATAAAATGAGCGATCGTATCAAATGTATTCACTACTCTGGATACATCAAGCACGGCCGAACTGCCCACTTCAGGATCGTTCGTATTGGCTACAATGAGCAGTATAAGTTTGATTTTTTTTTCAAGATCGGTAAACCCTCTTGTTGCAGTTTGAAGATTGCCTTCATAATAATCTTCGCCCGGCGAAAAATATTGCGAAAGATAATTTTTGTCGAGGGTATCATTTTTTAAAAAATCTTTTGCCAGCAGGTTTCCTTCCCTGGCCTGGCCGGTTTTATCTTTAAATGTTACCACAAAAGGTTCGTAACTATTATTCGATGGATTCAGTCTGAACCAGAACAATGGAACTGGCAACATGTTTTTACTGCTGCCGAATTTAAAGTCGGGCCGGCCAACTGTATCATAATAAAATTTAGTGGCGTCGGTAACACCCGGTGTACTTTCAATTTCCTGCATGCGTACTTTTATTTCGACCAGTACCAGTTCATTGGTACCAGGGGCATTATACTTTATGCGCATAAAACCTTTACCGCCCCTGTACTGTACAAAAAAAGCATCATACCGTGTTGTATCCGACTGAGTGGAAGCCTGGTATTGAAAATGATAAACCGATTGGGCATGTAACGGCGAAGGGAAGATAAAAATCAAGAGAAGGCCTAACAAAATATTCGCTTTCATAAATAATTTAATTAAGATTCATTTGGATAACTAAATCTACTGTTTTTTTTTGTTACCCCGTCCATTTTGAAAACCGGTGTGCCTGAAAATAATTTGACAAAAAAGAATTTTATCCGTTATTTTAGTTCATGCTAAAGCGTTGTTCAAGTGAAAAAACCCGGCTGGTGCCAGTAGGTATAAAATATGCGCTGCTATCAGTTGTAATAATTTCTTTTTTATATGCTCCTGCCCAGAACCGCGTGGTGGATAGCTTAAATTCCCTGTTGGCCACGGCAAAACAGGATACCAATAAAGTAAACCTGTTGTGGAACCTGGCCAATGAGTACAATGGTTTTAAACCCGATACTTCACGCATACTTGCTGAGCAGGCATTGTCCCTTGCAGAAAAAATAAAATATACAGAAGGGGAATCCAGGTCGCTGGGTGCCATTGCCAATGCTTTGAACCAGGTGGGAAATTATCCCAGGGCCCTGGAATTTTATTTACGCAAACTAAAACTGGAAGAGAAGCGGAACAACCCGCAAAACATGGCTAATGTGATATTGAATATCGGTACCGTTTATCTTTACCAGGAGCAATACGACAAAGCACTCGACTATTATTACCAGGCTGACTCTATCATGCAGACAGCCAATGGAGGCGATCCCAAATTCGGCCTGATCATAAAATACAGTATTGCACTGGATATCGGTGACCTGTACAACCGCATCAACAGGCTCGACTCCGCCTTTATCTATTTTCAACGGTCACTCGATATATCAAAGCAGGAAATGAACGGCGATTTTACCGGAACCTCAATGGTAGGGATAGCCGAAGTTTACCTGAAGCAAAAACAATTTGAAAAAGCAGGGAATCTTTTTGAAACAGCGCTGCCTTATCTTGAAGCCGCCAATGATGAGGACCTCATCTGTGAAGCATCATGGGGATTGGCAAACGTATACGATTCACTGAATAAGAATGATGCTGCAAGGTATTATGCAAGAAAAATGTTGTTGCTTGCCCAGAAAGACGGGTTTTTAAGGTGGCAACTAAAGGCGGCTGATTTTTTAGAAGCACATTACAAGAAAATGAACAGGATCGACAGCGCTTATGCCTTCCTGGTATTGTCGCAGCAATTACGTAACTCAATAAGCAGCGGTGATAAAATAAGAGAGGCCCAGGTCATTTCCAGCAATGAGCAACTGCGGCAAACAGAACTGGCGGAGCAAAAGATAAAGGCCAAAAAAGAACGCATTCAGCAATTACAGTTATTGTTCATTGGAATATTTATACCCGCTTTATTTTTAATGACGCTGCTGCTTAGCCGCAGGAAGATTCATGTACGGGTGATCAAATTCATGGGCATCATTTCCCTGTTGATACTTTTTGAATACCTCACGCTATTGCTTCATCCCTATGTGGCAGATATCACCAACCACACTCCCATTGTTGAACTGATCATATTTGTTGCCATTGCCGCCATACTGATACGGGCGCATCACCGCATTGAACAATGGTTCATTGATAAACTGATCAGCAGTAAGCACCGGCTGGGTGATGGTTATTTTCCTACACGCCGGATAAAAATAAAAATTAAAAAGCCACCCGGTTAAATCAATAAACGGGTGGCAATAAGCTATCAGGATAAAAAATCCTGTTGCAGTTCTTTGGGATTAAGGGTTGTGAACCGGTTTACCTGTTCTTTTTGCTGCACTGTCCATTATGGTGTCTATTACAGCAGGGGCTTTCATTGCAGGTGTATCTGTTTTAACAACAGGCGCAACAACAGAATCCTTTTTAGCGTCTTTTGAATCACCGTTATTGCAGCTCGTTAATACAAAGGCAATAAGCAATGCAGAAATGAAATACGATTTTTTTAGCATATAGATTGGTTTAGGATATAATGATACATAAAATATTTTATTTGTCATAATTTTTTGCATAGAAAACTCCCGGCTACCGGCTTACATGATGAATATTCATTCACTCAACAACCCAAAATCATACGATAATGGCCATAACAGAAACAGAAAGGCTCATCATCTGTAAGCTTGAACTCGATGATGCAGCATTTATTGTAGAACTCCTAAATGATCCCGGCTGGATCCGGTATATCGGTGACAGGGGCGTTAAAACCATTGATGATGCGGGTGCCTATCTTTCTAACGGTCCCATTAAAAGTTATGGTCTCAATGGATTCGGACTCTTCCTGGTAAAATTAAAAGAGGAAGGTACACCTATCGGCATGTGCGGACTAATTAAAAGACCCGGGTTGGATGATATTGATATCGGTTATGCTTTTTTACCCGAAGCCCGCGGTAAAGGATATGCTTATGAATCTGCAGCCGCTGTACTGGAGTACGGAAAAAATGTGATCGGGCTTAAACGCATTGTTGCCATCACTACACCTGATAATAAAGATTCGATCCGCCTGCTTGAAAAGCTGGGTATGCAATTTGAAAAAATGATAAGGGTTACCGAAGAAGCAGATGAAACAACTTTGTTTGCGATAAATTATTAGCCCTGGCTGTTGCGGCAATAAAATTTTCACGGGCTATTGCAACTTCAGCAATTAGAGATAACATTAGTAACGATGGTTATTGCTTTGTATAATAACTCGTTCCCTTCATATCCATTGCAAATAAAAGCTCTTTGGTTACAAAACTGGTGGCGGTGAGTTTAACGACCGGCAGTTTTCTATCGGCTACCAACTGTTTGGCATCCGAAGGCAATGAATTGTTATACAGGGACAATGTTTTCCCTGCATTGATCAATTTCCATCTACCGGTATAAGTAGTACTGCTTTCATTTTTTTTATTGATGTAGGTAACGGTGTAAGTTCCATTTGCCGAAAAATTATACGAATAGTTTTCGTTAGCGGTGATTTCGTTGGTGGTCTTGCCTCCGTCTGTGATCAGGTGTTTTACCAACAGCCATTTGCCAACCAGTTTTGATAGGGCCGTATCTGTACCATGCGCTGATACTACAAGGGAAAATGAAAGCAGCATTGAGGCTAAAAGAAATTTTGAGAACATAGCAGTAAGTTTAAAATTGCTTTACAAAGTGAAAGCAGGCATTTTCATTGCTGAAATTTACTCTTTTTTTTCTTCCTGCAATAAAAAACCGGTTGCCATTGCAACCGGTCAGGGAAATATGTGGGGGTTGGCGATCATTAATTTTTTGATACCAGCTGACCATTATTG
>JAYWAN010000007.1:0-2854 GCA_043782405.1 Chitinophagaceae bacterium | reverse complement strand
ATACAACATTACCGCAGCCAGGTGCAGTTGATCATCACTGAGCACAAACTGGTAGAGTTCATTGCACGTATCGTGCATGAAACAAGAAATAACCCTGCCCTTTACCTGGGAGCGTCTCCAAGGGCATCGCTGGCCATACTCCGTTCTGCCAAGGCCAATGCCGCAATAAAAGGAAGAGATTTTGTAACCCCTGAAGATATTGTTGAAATGGCACCACATGTATTGCGCCACCGTATCATTCTTACACCGGAAAAAGAAATGGAAGGCATTACTGCTGATGACCTGATCGATAATATTTTGAAGGCGATTGAAGTACCGAGATAATGTGCAGATGTGCAGATATGTAGATTTGTAGATATGTAGATATGTAGATATGTAGATGTGCAGATGTAGTTGTGTGAAGTACGAATGAATTCAACATCAATTAAGTCTATGAACGAATAAACAAAAGATTGAGCAACGTAAAAAAATACATCGGCAACTTGTTCCTTACCACAAGATTTTTTTTGGGGATGGGGCTTTGCATGGTGCTGTTTGTCGTGTCATTTTTTTATACTCCTTTCTTACTGTTGCCAAAGATCCTGCTGTGGGTGTTTATATTGCTGGTAGTGATCGATTACTTTTTCCTGTTTGTATCACGTAAAGACCCCACCGCCAAAAGGATAATGGCCGACCGCCTGAGTAATGGTGACGAAAATACCATTGAGATACAGGTAAAAAATACCCTGCCTTTTACTGTTGATATGGAACTGATCGATGAATTGCCAGTGCAGTTTCAAAAACGAGACTGGATAATGCGGAGGCGCTTTAAAGCAATGGAACAAAAGAGTATCATATACAAATTAAGGCCCGTGGAAAGGGGCGAATACCATTTTGGCCGTATCATCATTTATTTAAGGTCATTGCTGGGGTTACTGCGGCGGCGTTATAATATTGAAGCGGGTACCATGGTACCGGTGTATCCTTCGTATATGCAGATGCGTAAGTATGAGCTGCTTTCGCAAACAACCATCCAGACCGAACATGGCAATAAGCGGATGCGTAAGATCGGCCACAGTATGGAGTTTGAACAGATCAAGGAATATGTAAGGGGTGATGATATCCGTACCATTAACTGGAAAGCGACGGCCCGTAAAGGTTCCCTGATGGTGAATAATTATACCGATGAAAGGTCGCAGCAGGTTTATTGTATCATTGATAAAGGCCGCCTGATGAAAATGCCTTTTGGCGGGTTAACCCTGCTTGACTATGCGGTGAACAGCACACTGGTACTGGTGAATGTTTGTTTGCAAAAGCAGGACAGGGTGGGGGTGATGACCTTTTCCAATAAAATGGGGTCATTACTGGCTGCCGATCGTAAGCCTATACAAAGAGAAAATGTTTTGCAATTATTGTACAACCAGCAAACGGCTTTCCTGGAAATTGATTATGAAATGCTGTACATGCAGATCCGTAACAGCATCAAGCAACGCAGCCTGCTGGTATTGTATACCAATTTTGAATCACTCTCCGGGCTGAACCGGCAATTGAATTACCTGCGTTCCATTGCAAAGCACCATTTACTGATGGTGGTGTTTTTTGAGAATACAGAGTTGCACCGGCTTTCGCGGCTCGATGCTGCCAATATCGAAGATGTTTATATTAAGACCATTGCCGAAAAATTTGAGTTCGAAAAAAGGATGATCGTAAAAGAATTAAAAAAACATGGAATACTTTCCATACTTACTGCACCCGAACACCTTACCATCAATACGGTGAATAAATATCTTGAATTAAAGGCGAGGCAGGCGATCTAACTGGCAGTTTTTGGAATGGGTTATAAAATTTAAATTGAACCATTAAATGATAAAAATAAAGTTGAATCCAGATACTGCTTACCGTCACCCGTCGTCTAACACCTGTCAACCATCCTGATGGCCCGTAAAACAACATATCGCCAACGCTATACCAATAAACTGGTAGAGGCCGGCCAAACATCGGTTAGGCCCGACCGTAAGGAAAGGGTTCCTATTGATACAGCGCTGCAGGCGCCTTACCTGGAAGGTAAAATGATATTGATCAACAAACCCCTGAACTGGACCTCTTTTGACGTAGTACGTAAACTCAGGAGCCTGTTACAGATAAAAAAAATAGGGCATGCAGGAACACTTGACCCGTTGGCTACCGGCCTGTTGATCGTGTGCACAGGTAAATTCACCAAACGGATCAATGAATATATGGCACAGGAAAAAGAATACACGGGTAGCTTTACACTGGGTGCAGTAACGCCCACCTATGACCTGGAATCGGAACCGGAACAACTGAAGGATTTTTCTTTTATTACAAGGGAAGTGTTGCAGGAAACAACAAAAAAATTCATTGGTGATATTGAGCAATTTCCCCCCGCGTACTCTGCCATTAAAAAAGACGGCATAGCACTCTATGAACTGGCAAGGAAGGGAATTGAAGTGAACCCCGAGGCAAGGAAAATATCGATTAGGTCTTTTGAAATAATTGCTGCAGCATTGCCCCTTGTTTGTTTTAAAGTTACCTGCACTACCGGTACGTATATACGAAGCCTGGCAAATGATTTTGGCCGGGAACTGGGTTGTGGTGCTTACCTCAGCAGTTTATGCCGCACCCGCATCGGTGAATTTAAAATTGAAGATGCTGTTGGGATGGAGGAACTGGAGACCCTGGTAAGTTAACCGGTTAGAACGGGTAACTTATTCCAATGGTAAAATTAAAATTCTCATAACGCCATTTCCTATAGCGGTCATCACTTTTTGTCTGGCCGGGATTTAACGGATCAGGTACCTGTACACCTCTCTTGAATAAATTATTAAAATTGATATCTGGAAATTGCCAGCCATTG
>JAYWAN010000006.1:0-50428 GCA_043782405.1 Chitinophagaceae bacterium | reverse complement strand
CAAAATGGGGGTGGTAGGCATGAAAAAAAAATACACATAAAAAAATGACACCCCTGAGCCCGTCAAGTTGAGGATAATAATTTCTGGTGGCAGGATTAGTCATTAGTGCTGATTTTTTTCCCACTCATTGCTTTACTTACCGCCTCATCCATCAGCCTTTCAGCATAAGGTTTCGAAATATTGTTCAGCTCTTCCGTTTTTACCTGTATCAGGTTCCTGTCATTCATATCAAGTGACAGTTGCAATGCCTGTATGGCAAGAGAAGTTGCATTGATCTCCGTTTTTGTCATCCGGCCGAAATTATTTTGGATGAATTTTTCAGTGGTTTGCAAAAGCTGTTCCGCTTCGGTCTTTGCCTCAGTTAAAGCCCTGATCTCTATATCTTCCTTTGCGTGCTCCATAGAATCGAATAGCATTTTTTCCACTTCCGCATCTGTCAAGCCGTATTGTGATTTTACTTCTATCGTTTGCTCTACCTCACTTCTTAATTCTTTTGCATTTACCATCAATATGCCATCTGCATTTATTAAAAAAGTTATTTCCACTTTTGGTAATCCTGCCGGCATACCCGGTATACCCTTTAAAATAAATTCTGCTAACCGGCGGTTATCTTTTACCATATCTCTTTCACCCTGGTACACCGCTATCTTTATCCCGCTTTGTCCGTCTTTATATGTAGTGTACTGGCGTGATGCTTTTGCAGGAATCTTTGTGTTGCGTGGTAATAATACATCCATTAATCCCCCCATCGTTTCCAGTCCCAGTGAAAGTGGCGTGATATCAAGTAATAAAAGGTCTTTTGTATTACCCGCCAGGATATCGGCCTGTATGGCTGCACCCAATGCCACCACTTTATCCGGGTCAACAGTATCGTTAACTTTCTTACCAAAAAAATTGCCCACCGATTGTTTTACCAATGGTATACGGGTACTTCCTCCCACCATTATCACTTCATCAATTGCTTTTTTGCTGATGCCGGCATCCTTAACCGCATTGGTACAGCATAAAATAGTTCTGTCAATGATGGGTTTAATGATCGATTCAAATTTATCTTTCGTAATGCTGATCTGCTGTCCTTCGTAATCTGTTTCAAAAAGATCATTTTGCGATAAGTGTTTTTTTGCGCTTTCTGCTTTTAAGCGGAGTAATTGCCGGTGCTCTTCTGTGTTAACCGTTTTATCAAAGCTGTATTGCAATATCCAATTATTTACAATGGCTGCATCAATATCATCGCCGCCTAAAAAAGTATCTCCATTTGTAGAAAGCACTTCAAATATCCCATTAGCGATGGTCAATATGGATATATCGAAAGTGCCACCTCCCAGGTCATATACCGCAATTGTTTTGGCTGCTGTTTTATTTAAACCGAAGCCATAGGCAAGACTTGCTGCTGTAGGTTCATTAATGATACGCAACACATCCAGTCCGGCCAATTTACCCGCATCCCTTGTAGCCTGCCGCTGGGCATCATTAAAATAAGCGGGTACGGTGATGACGGCTTTGTTTACAGGTGTTTTTAAAATATGTTCTGCTGTATTTTTCAGTTCTTTCAGAATGAGTGAAGAAAGGTCTACCGGCGAATAAAATTTATCGCCCACCTGCACTTTAACCGGCTTATCCACTTCGTCAATGATCTTATACGCCAATGCAGCGGTATTCTGTTTTATATCAGTGTAAGTTTTACCCATGAGGCGCTTGGCCGAGAAAATAGTATTGGCTGGATCTGTGACCAGGTATTTTTTTGCTTCGTCGCCAACGGTGACGGCTGCATGCTCTCCAAAATGGATCACGGAAGGTACCAGCGCATTGCGGTTGTGTTCTTTCAGTGCAACCGGTTCCCTGCTTCCTGGATGAATAATGGCAATAAGGCTGTTGGTGGTGCCCAGGTCGATACCTACCACCATCTCATTCTGCTGCAAACTCCCGGTAGCTATATTGATAGCTATTTTAGCCATTTTATTTTTTTTGCAAATGTAAGCAATAAAAAAGGCTGTCAATTGATGACAGCCTTTGTATTTTATTTTAAATATGATTAGCGGATGATGACCATTTTCCCATAACCTTTATTGAAATACTTATCCGTATCATCGTCCCCGGCTTTATATTTTTCGAGTGATTTGCCATTGAGGTTGGTGAGTACCCTGTACAGGTAAACGCCATTGGCCAGTTTGGCACCATAGGCATCGGTTCCATCCCACTTGAATTCGGTGATGTTCCTTCCCACGTGCAACGGGCCAAGTTCGTCCTTGGTTATTTCGCGTACAACCTTACCAGTTATGGTTAATACCTGAATCCTTATATTCTGTGGCACTTCAACACCGGTGATGGTGAAAACAAATGCTGTGGAAGTAGTGAACGGGTTGGGATAGTTAAGCAAATTAGAGATCATTGCTTTGGAGATAACCGTAAATATTACATGATAATCGAGATTACCTGCTTTGTTACCTGCTGCATCTTTACCCGAAACGATCAGTTCATATTCGCCTTCCTGCGGAAACCAAGGCATAAAATCAATGCTGGCAGTATTTTGTCCTGTAGCCAGGTTGGCAGGGGTAAACCGCATGGTATCGCCAAAATTATAACTGTGTAATGAACCATCGGGGTAGCGTACCTGCACTTTAATGAGTGAAGTATCAGTGAGCGCCAGGAAGCGGCTCTCATCTTTCAGGTTGACCAGGATATGTGGTTTTGCCGATACAATATCCTTGTTGAGGATATGCACCCCGTCGAAAGTAACATCCAGCAAAGGATCATAAACATCGGCCCTTACATAGAAATTTTTGTACAATACGTTGTTGAAATGATATTGTTCGGGCTGGTCGTTGTTGGGATTAACATCCACCATAAGTGTATTGCTTCCCGGGTAATCTTTTGTATCTATCTGGTAACTGATGATTAGTGTATCGCCGGAAATAAGGGCTTTACGCTTAGGGATGATTATCGGGTGCTGGATATTATTCCTGTCGGTGATCACAAATGTTACTTTTAACAGGCTGTCGAAATTTGCCAGGCTGATATTTTTAAAGGCCAGTTTGAAATCAATTTTTTCGCCCTGGTCTACCGTATCCTTCATATTGAAAGCAATATTTGGCGCAACGGCTCCTTCGGGAAGGTAAGTAGCATTGATCCTCCAGTATTTCAATTGCTGCGGCGTTCCTTTCAGCGAATCGGAATTGATCATCTTTAATTTTATATAAGGATAGGTGATAGCATTTACCCAGGCCAGTGTTGTATCGGTTGCCGGGCGTACCCTGGCTAAAAAATCTGTATTACCATTTGCCATCACTCCATAAACTTCCATTGCCACTGAGTCGGTATCTGGAGTGTCGAGGCTTTTTCCACGCCAATGCAGATCATTCCATTTTTTTGCGGGACCGAATTTATCAGAAAATATATCTCCGCTCAATTCCTTACCCGGTAGATTAAAAAGAACATCTACTTTATCGGCCTGCGCCAATCCAAAAGTCTGGTTAATGGCTACACCCGTTCCTTTCCTGAATGCAAATACAAAAGGAAGATTGGTTTTTAAAGAATCAATATAGCTGAAGCCGTTGGCCTTTAGTTTGTGATATAATGAAATACCGGAACCGAGAGCTGTGGTATCCGCTCTCCATTGTACAGGAAAATAAGAACATAGTGTAGTAGGATTATTTGTCATGATCACGATAAATCCATTCGGTATCAGGTCAATAAAGTCCATGATCGCTTTTCTTTCAACCGTATTGGTCATCTTAAATTGAAAGAATCCGGGAATTATTGTAGAGTTGATCGGAACAGGGCGTACACTTCCATACTGCCCTGTTGTTCCCAGGTCCTGATCAATCCATGCCTTATTGGTTGAAGTATCTATCACGTAGAACCTCAGTACTTGCTGGTTGTTGGAGAATGGAGCATAAAAACCTGCCTGCTCGATCAAACCGTTATTACGGATTGAAAAATCATTGGTCTGCCCAGCAAAAGGATAAATGGCTGTACGCACATCGATGGGTATGCTCTTATAGGCGAAGCGGAAGGTCCTGTCATTATCCAATGTAATATTCGTGAAAGAGTTCTTCTGGAACTGATAATAATGTGATTGGTTAAATCCAGTGCCGCCTGTTGGCAGGTACACGAATGAGAAGTTATTCCATATATAGCTTGCTGTACCTGTAGGTACAGTAGCTGTTCTCCAGTAATAAACTGTACTGTCGGTATAGCCGATATTACCGGGGTTGAATTGTATCACGCCTCCTGTACCACTTGCAGCGTAAGTTTTTTTATAGGGTGAATTAAATAATTCCGTAGTATCTATTTCCATTACATACTGCCTTTGCGTACTTAAAGGATTTGCTGTACTGGCATAAAAGGAAACGCCCTGTTGGTTAATGATCGAATAATTATAGGGGGATATAGGGCGCAGTTCATCTTCGAAAATATAGAAATCCCTGCTGAGTGTATTATTGGTTTCCGATACTTCGGCCACCCGGTTACCGTCATCAATGGTAATGATCATTTTATTGAGCCCTTTATCCGTTATCGGGTTGATGGCTACAACAAGGTTTAAAGAATCGATATAGTGTGGTGCGGCAAGCACTTTACTAAACAGCACTTTTACAGTTCCGGCTGGCAATTGTTGCTTTACAGATACACGGATAGAATCATTGATAGACATACCTATATTCATCCATTTTATACCTACTTTAAAACTACTGTCGGCAACAGAAATAATATTGGGTGAAATTTTAAGCAATGGATCTTCTATTACATAATCAGGTTTTGTAAAAGCATTCAGTTTTAATGCCGGATCGCCCTGGAGGTTAATTTCTTCCATGTGTATCCGTGTATAATAATCAAGCGTTGAGGGACTGGCGCCCAGGGTTTGCAGTGTTGCTTTTATCTGGTTACCGATAGTGTTACCATACATAGTCCGGGAAAAATTGCCATATAAAACAGCATTGTAATAATCGAGGAACGGTGGTATGCCCCAATGGGTGCTGCCCAGGAACCCGATACTCCCTTTACGGTCAAGTAATACATATTTCTCTGACAGGGACATGGCAGAATAACCTGCGGTTCTTGCCGTATTATAGGTATAAAAATTTCCCACCGTACAACCGCTAACCTGCATGAATGGATATTTACCTGCATTGTTATACGTTTCGGGATAATTTAAATTGATGGCCAGTTCATTTGCAGAGGAGTGACCAAAATATTTTATATAACTCAGCCCGTCTTTGAACAACTGGGTAATCTGGTCGCTTTGTTGTTGTTCTACTGCCGAAACTGATGCTTTAACAAAAGTGGAAACACTGGCTCCATACAAAGTATCTTCCACTATTCTCTTATACTCGTTAAGATAGCGGAGGAAATCTGCATTTTCTGTGCTGTCTGAACCCCCTACCGTGTGCAAAAAATTCTTCATCCATCCCTTTTCTGCAATGGTTTGATTGGGATTCTGCTGCACCTGTTCATACTCCACCATTTTCCGGTAATAATTTCCTACTTCTGTACCATTGATGGCACCAAGGCGGCCAATTGGAATCAGGGGTAACACAGTTCCAGGTGCGCTGGCCAATAAAATATCGGAGGCAGGGTAACCGAAGGTAGGGATGAGGTCGATTTGGTCGGTAACAGGGTTATCATGATAGGTTGTATAATCCGCATAACTCATACCGCGGCCAATGATGAAAACATATTTTGGAGTTGAAGTAAACTGTTGTGAAGCATAACGGATAAAATCACGCACTGCAACAGGATGCTTTTTTATACCATAACCAAATTGCTCGGTGAGTTCATTGATATCATATGTTTTAGCTGTGAATCCGCCACCGGCAATTGAACTCCTGTATTGCCTGTAAAGTTCCACATTGTTTACACCATTACCGTCATTATATAATACAGGGTGACTGATGATAAGGTAGTTTCCCTGGTTGGTGGCATTGGCAAAATTGGTAAATGTTTTGGGCGTAAATGATGCAATGTTCATCATATTGGATACGTCCTGGCTCATCAAATTGAATTTTCTTACAGGATCCAGTGATGGAGGCAGGGCAAATTTTACCTGCCCGGGAGAACTGATATCGCCGATATACCTTTTTGAATTATTGAGATCGTACAAAACAGGGGGGATGCCATTGGTGTTAAAGCTATTGATCACTAAATAATTCCCTGCGGCATTGGGAGCCAGTTCAAAATAAAAATTCTTTTCATTGTTGAAAGTAAAAGTGGCCGGGTAGGTAACAGAAAAATTACTTACCACGATCCTGTCATTTGGGTCAGTGGAATTGGTACCCATTGTTACCGGTAAGTTTGCCGTACTCAGCAGTAAAGAGATCGGCAGGTTTCTTAGCGTGTCTTTATGATAGGTAAAAAAGGGCATCGGGTTGGGTGGAGACGAGCCCAATATAGTAGTATTGTAAAACTTAGCGGTCAGTTCCCGTGTATATAATGCATTACCCGCTGCTGCAATGGTAAACATTACACTATTGGGTGGCCCTGAAGTGTATACATTCAGTCCGGATAAATTCTCTGTAAGTGAACAGCAGGGGAATATGTCATTGCTCGTCCATCCCTCACCGATATCATAAGCTGCTGAATATACATATTCAATAAGTACAGAAGCCTGTCCTTTATTGATCTGTGATTTATAATGTGTTTCTATCCGGCGCATAAAATAGTTGTCGGCCGGAAGCGAATTGCCTGCAACGTTATTGGGGCTTTGTGCATAACGGAGATTGGCACTTGCAGCATTAACGGTTAAATAATAAATTGCGGTATCTGTTTCAAGACTGTATTTTTCGGAGAGTTGGTAATCGGGGTTGCGGTACATATCCTTATCGGGTTTACCGTCGTTCATTTGTCCCCAGAATTCTATGTAATCGCCTGCTCCTAAAACGCCGGTTGTAACGGAAGTGTATAAACGCACTTCTTTACCGTTTCGCCATAATTGAAAATTTTGTGCCGGCGTAGACGCAAGGGCTGCAGGCAGTGCCGGCTGATAGATACGGCACAGGGAATCTTTGGCAAGTTGGAATCTATAATAGGTTTTAGTAAAATCGATCCAGTTGTTACTCAATTGCGCATAACTGCTGATCACCAACAATAAAACAACCGATGTTAATAAAGGTTTTTTCATACAATTTTCTTATTAAATGTTATTCCTCTCTTTTCCTTACCAGGTTCAGGCGTAAAGAAAAAATATGGGTATATAATGGGTTAGATTGATTAGCAAGGTTGGTGAATGCATAATCAAGCATTACATTTTTTATTTTAAATCCTGCACCTATACTGGGCTGGTAGATCCATACTTTCTTCTGGTTAAGCGTATCCCCGTCTGATAAAGCCTGTTGAAAATTGGTAACGCCACCCCTTATAAAAAATACATCTTTGATCTGCGCTTCCAGTCCTACATGAGGATCAACACTTACGGTACTGCCGCTTAAGACCGTATTGCGTTTACCGTCGAACGTTACATCAAAATTGGCTTCGGCCATCAGGTTCACAGAATTACCCAACCGGAAATTATATCCGCCGCCGATAACTACACGGGGGGCGGTGAGTTCAGTGGATTTTACCGGTATATCGTTCTTAGTGAGGTACAGGACCTCTTTTTCCTTTTCCGTAAACTTAAAAGACCAGGCATTGAAAGTGGTGGTAAGGTCTTTGGCTACAATACCCATATGCCATTTTTCGCCGTGCATCTGTATACCTGCATCGAGGCCAAAGCCCCAGGCTGTTGCAAAATGCCCCACTTTACGGTAGATCACTTTTGCATTTACGCCAAAGCTGATATTTTTGGTTTCTGTCTCTTTAAGGTTCTGTGCAAAGGATAATATCATGGCATAATCTGCGGAAGAAAAGGTTTGGATATTGCCGTAATTGATACTGCCATCGGGCTCTACTAAAAATAATGTATTGGGTATATCGTCTACGGCAAAACGCAGTAAGGATATACCAAGGGTGCGGTGGTTATCCTGTACAGGAATAGCAGCGGAAACATAATCGTATTTGGCTATGCCTGCAAAATAATCTGCATGCATGATCCCTACATTGGGATTATCTTTTACCCCGGTAAGGCCTGCAGGATTCCAGTAACCGGCTGTGGCATCATTGGCAGAAGCTACCTGTGCACCACCCATGGCAAGCCCTCTTGCACCGGCTCCGATGTTTAAAAATTCGTTGGAATATTTTCTAAATTGAGAGAAAGACAGGACAGGCAATAGCAGTAAAGCATAGACGCCTATTGTGGTGAATATTCTCATAATAAAATTCAGGTTAGGGGTTTGAATTTAATAGGATATGGATGTAAAACGTAATTATACTTGGTAAATTGTGTTAATATTACAAGTTAAAATTAAGCTTTATACAACAAACCAGCCGCTATATGTGCGGATTATGCCACTGGTGTCAAAAAACCTGCTTGTTTATCGAATTTTATCAGGATTTTTGTCAAAATTACGCCCAAAACGGCTGGTAATCCCGCTAAATTTTTATTTTGATAACCACATTTTATGCAGCATTTAATTGAAGAATTGCAATGGAGGGGGATGATCCAGGACATTATGCCCGGAACAAAAGAGCAATTGGAAAAAGAAATGACCACCGCCTATATTGGCTTTGACCCTACCGCCGACAGCCTGCATATCGGTAGCCTGGTTCCCATCATTTTGCTGGTTCATCTGCAAAAAGCTGGTCACAAACCCATTGCGCTGGTGGGTGGGGCCACGGGTATGGTTGGCGACCCCAGTGGTAAAAGTGAAGAACGCAATTTACTGAGCGAAGAAATACTGAATCACAATGTGGCCTGTGTAAAAGCGCAGTTGGAAAAATTCCTTGACTTTGATCCCAAAAAAAATAATGCTGCCGAGATGGCCAATAATTACGATTGGTTCAAAGATTTTAATTTCCTCGAATTTATCCGCGACGTGGGCAAACATATCACCGTCAATTATATGATGGCGAAGGACAGCGTGAAGAACAGGCTGGGTGGTGAAGCCGGGATGAGTTTTACAGAATTCTCTTACCAGCTGGTACAGGGATATGATTATTTCTGGCTTTATCAAAACAAAAATTGTAAGCTGCAGATGGGCGGCAGCGACCAGTGGGGAAATATTGTTACAGGCACAGAATTGATAAGAAGAAAGAGCGGTGGCGAAGCTTTTGCCTTTACCTGCCCATTGATCAAAAAAGCGGATGGTACCAAGTTTGGCAAAACAGAATCCGGGAATGTATGGCTGGATGCCGCTAAAACTTCTCCATACCAGTTCTACCAGTTCTGGTTAAACGCTAATGATGTTGATGCGGAACAATGGATAAAGATCTTTAGTTTCTTAGACCAGCCCACCATCAGCGCATTGATCGTTGAACACAAAAAAGATGCAGCAAAAAGATTGTTGCAAAAAACACTGGCCAGAGAGATCACCGTTTTTGTGCATGGTGAAGAAGAATACCACAAAGCGATAGCCACTACAGAAAAATTATTTACGAACCAGGATGCTCCTGCTGAAAGTTTGAGTGAGGAAGACCTGGAAGCTATTGAAGGAATTGTAAAGTGCAATTATACAGCAGAAAAAATAACTGCCGGGGTTGATCTAATCAGCCTTTTAACGGATACAGGTATTTTTCCCAGCAAAGGTGAAGCAAGGAAAATGATACAGAATGGCGGGCTCAGTATTAACAGGAATAAAATTGATAATGCGCAATTAACCGTAGACAGTTCTTTACTGCTGCATAAGAAATATTTATTGATACAGAAAGGAAGGAAAAATTATTACCTGGTGAAAGCCATTTAATTATTCCTTATCAGCTTCCACATTTCGGCAGCTACCAGTTGGTTCCCTTTTGCACTTAAATGCACACCGTCATAAGTAAGGATGCCTTTTGACCTGTTATCCGTATTATTTTTAAGGTTGTATTCCGCAAAAGATTTTCTCAGGTCCACCAGTGATAAATTATTCTTTTCTGCAATTGCCCTTACTATCTTACTGTACTGGTTCATATCACCGTCCTGCGGGTTACCATTGTCTGTCTTCTCGCCTATGACAGCAGGTGTACACAATATTATTTTTATCTTCTTTGCATTTAGCTTATTGATGATGGCCTGGTAAAATTTTTCAAATTTATCAGCATCTGTGCCGGTGCCTGATGAGGTTTTATGCCAAACATCATTTACACCGATATAAATGATAACCAGATCGGGATCCTTTGCCAATACATCTTCTTCCAGCCGCAAATACAGGTCATACACTTTATTACCACTGATGCCCGCACCAGTAAATTCAAATTTACCGCTTAACCCCTCCTGTTTGCACATACTGTCAATACGCATGATATAACCGCCGGGATTTAACCCTAACTCTGTTATGGAATCACCAAAGAAAATGATGCGTTGTTTTTTTTGTTTGGGCATAAACGAAAGCAGTGCAATGAAGAGGGCAATTACAAATACACTTTTCATATTAACGATCCGGTTATTTTAACAAATGTGGCCTTTCTCTGTAAACTTTCCAAACAAATTCGCCGAATAAGGTATTGGCCCAGGCAAACCATTTACGGGTATATTTTGTGGCATCATCTTTATGAAAGGATTCATGCATGAATCCTGTGCCGGCATGTGTTTTTTGTAACATCTCCAGGCAGTTTTTTATTTCTTTTTCATCGATACTGGTAAGCCCCCGCATGATAATACTCATTGGCCAGATATAATCCATGCCTACATGCGGGCCGCCGATACCTTCAGCGGCTTTACCTTTAAAGAAAAAAAGGTTGGATCTGCTTAAAACAAATTTGCGTGTATTGATATACAATGGCGAATTGATATGGATACCCGCTACCAGGTAAGGCAGTGACAGTAATCCCGGTGCATTGGCATCATCCATTAGGTTATAACTTCCCGACCCATTGATCTCGTAAGGAAAAATTACGCCAGCATCTGCAGTGTTTACAGCGGCATAATGCTGCAGTGCCTTATCAATTGAAACTGCAAGTGATGCTATTGAATTACCGAATTCATCTTCTTTAAGGACCTGGTCGTTCATCTCTTTCAAGTGAAGCAAAGAAGCGTGGGCAAAATAATTAGAAGGTATTAAAAAAGGATATATCGTTGCATCATCACTGGGCCGGAACATAGAATGTATCAAGCCGATCTTTTTTGTAGGATAACCGTATCCCCCTAACGGCACACCGTCTGTTGCCCAGCTAGTTGTTCTTTCAAAATGGTAAGGCCCGTTGTTTTCCAGTCTTTGCTGTTCTTTAAATGTTTTTACCACCAACCGCATGGCTGCTGCCCAATCAGTGTCAAACGGAGAAATATCTCCTGTCTCTTTCCAATAACCATAAGCCAGCCTGATGGGGTAACAAAGGCTGTCTATCTCCCACTTACGTTCATGCACACCCGCTTTCATCTCTGTTTTATCATCCTTCCATTCACTGACCTTATGTTCATCTTTATAAAACGCATTGGCATAAGGGTCTTTTAAGATACATTTTACCTGCCGGTTGATGACACCTTTGATCAGTTGCTGCAGGTCTTTATCCTTCTTCATCAGGGGCAGGTAGGGCCAAACCTGTGCCGATGAATCCCGCAGCCACATGGCATCAATGTCGCCGGTGATGACAAAAGTATCTGGTTTACCATTAATGATACCGAAGTCAACAGTTGTATCCAATGTATTGGGAAAACAGTTTTCAAACAGCCAGGCAATTTCTTTGTTGCCCACACTTTTAATTTCCCCGACCAGTTCTTCCACAGCCGGGCTTTTAAATTTACGCAGGTGCTCAGGCATTCTCACAACCGGGAAATCCCTGGTTCCATTTGCAAAAGAATATTTGTTAAGCATAAGCCCGGTTGTTACAAGGGAAGCCTGCCGGAGGAAAATTCTTCTTTTCATTCCTGAAAGATAAATTTATTTTTCACTTGCAGGTGTCAATTCTATTTGCAAACTTTATACAAATTTTAAAAATGAAAAAAGCTACCCGCCTGGCAGCTATTGCCCTTTTGGCCTCCATTGTTTTTTATTCCTGTAATTCATCCGATAAAAAAAAGGATAAGGCCGGTGATATCCCGTTGGGGATGCTATTTGAGAAAAAAGATAAACTGGCGGGTATACCGCTTGCCTCCACTCCTTTTGGCGGGGATGAGTTACCTGCAACCGTTGACCTGTCGGATAAGATGCCGGCGGTTGGTAACCAGGGTAAACAGCAATCATGTGTTGCCTGGGCCATTGCCTATGCATTAAAAAGTTATCAGGAAAAATTAGAACTTGGGCAGCAGTATCTATTCAGTCCGGCCTATATTTATAACCAGATCAATAATGGTTTAAATGCACCCACTTATGTTACGGATGCACTGAATCTTTTATCTGACCAGGGCGTTTGCCAGATGGATGAAATGCCTTACAATGAAAATGACTGGACCACCAAGCCCAGTACAACGGCTAAAGACGATGCAAAAAAATTCCGCATCGATTTCTGGCGCCAGGTAAATGTGCAGGATAACAAGGAAGTGAAGGCACAACTGGCAGCAGGTTACCCGGTGATCATCGGCGCAGATGTTTCGAAGGAATTCATCAATGATGGCTTTGAAAAAAAAGCCGCCTATATATGGACAGAAGCAGGTACTTCTTCCGGCGGACACTGCATGCTGTTAGTTGGGTACAATGACCAGAAAAATGCGTTTAAAGTAATGAACAGCTGGGGTAAGGAATGGGGCGACAGCGGTTTTGCATGGATAGATTATAAACTTTTCCCCCAGGTGATAAAATACGGATTTGTTGCAAAAGATGCCATTACCACCAACCCGCCGGTGACTCCTGATATTGCCAATAACCCCAACAACCCTAAGCAACCGGATGTACAGCCTTATGATGATCCCACTGCTTTTGAAAAAATTGATTTCAGCAGCACCAATGTGGAACATAATGTAAGCAATACCAGTGACCCCAATGTAGGGCTCAATATGAAGATTGAAGGAAGGGTGGATATTCCGGCCTCGTATGGAAAAAAATTCCAGGTAGTGGTGCATATTTACAGCAGTGCAACCAATCAACAGGTAAGAAGCCTGATCTACCCTACTTATTCCGACATCAATCATTACGCTGCCGGCTATACGCCTGTGTATGATGTACCAAATGAAGGGTTCAGGAACGGTACCTGGTGGATAGACATCCCCTATTCTTCCATATCAATGCCCAGCGGGAGGAATTATTTTTATGCCATACCCACTTTATTCGTAGATAATTTTGGTATCGCATTTGGGGAGAAGATAAATTTTTATGTAGACTTGCCGTAGTTCGGTTGATCCGTTAATTCGTTTAAACGTGGTTACCAATTAACGGATCAACGTTTTATATCTGCTGTTTTGTGTGTTACAGTTTCACTGACCACTTCAACAATGAATTGCCGTTCGGTCAACAGGTAACCGTTGCCTTTTTCGCAGAAGTGCACTTTTAGGTTCTCCACGCTAAACGGGCTGCCGTCGGGTATATCTGCGATATTTAGGTGAACAATATCGTGGCCATCAATGATAATTACGCAACCGCTTCCGATAGCTTCCATTTTATTTCCGCCGGTGACGAGCATGCCAGTATCTTCTCCCAATCCTATTCCAACGCAGGAGGGATTGGTAGCAACGGCTTGTGCCAGTCTTCCAAAGCGACCTCTCTTTTCAAAATGAGAATCAAATATCACATCATCCATGAATCCAAGTCCGGTGGTGATCTTTACCTCACCTTTTAAATGTGCCCTTGTAGCATTACCCTCATAGATCATCGTATTGCTCATCGCCATCGCACCGGCAGAGGTACCGGCAACCAGGAATTCTTTTTCATTATTGTACCGGTCCAGAATAATTTCTAAAAACCGGGTGCCTCCGAAAGTGCTGCTTAAACGCAGTTGATTGCCGCCGCTGAACATTATCGCATCACAATGGCTGATGCGATCTAGGTATTCTGCATTCATGGCATCTGCACGGTTACGAATATGCATTACACCGATATTGGTGCAGCCGATCTTCCCAAAAGCGTTCATGTAATTATCACCAACTTCGTAAGGGATCATACTTGCCGTAGTGATCACTTCAATGCGGCTGAGGGGGCCGTCCTTTGCTTCTTCCACGATGCGCCGAAGAATGCCGAGTTCAAAAAAATTGAGGTTACTGCGATGAATTTCCCCTTTCTCCAGGTCTGTACCTTTATCTTCCGCACCGCCTATCGCAATCAGTTTCCCTTTAGCAAATTGCATTAAATCATTTTTATGATTACTACAAAAATAAGGGAAATCGTATTTGGTTAACAAGGAAGAGTTACTAACGGATGTTAATTGATGAGGAATCAGTGAGGTTTTGGAGGTTGAGAAGGTTTAAGAGGTTTAGACTGCTCACTAAACTTTCTAAATTTTTTCAACCCTCTCAACTATTTTACCTGCCTAGCTTTGCGCAAACTTTTCTATCCCTTCTACCAGCCTGTCGAGGTTTTTCGTTGTGGTATAAACATTGGGGGTAACACGAAGTCCATGGATATTTTCCCAATTGATACCAACCGCATGAATCTTATAATTCTCCCATAAAAAACCATCCAGTTCGCCCGCTGTCTTCCCTTCCACGCTCACCAAACCTATGGCACAACCAAATTCTCTTTTAAAGGAAGTGTGTAATTCAACTTTAGGGATATCTTTCACTTTACCCATCCAGTAATTCTTCAGGTAAAGTAAACGCTCTTCTTTTCTCTTCATCCCGATCATATCCGTAAAGTCAATGGCTTTGTCGATAGCTTCTTCAATAAAGAATGGCCTTGTGCCAAGGTGTTCAAATTTGCGGATATTGTCATCTTCCTTTTCGCCAGCACCGAATAAAGGCCAGATATCTTTTATCTTTTCCTTACGTACATACAGGAATCCAGTACCAATGGGTGCGCCCAGCCATTTGTGGAGGCTGGTGCCAAAATAATCGCAATTCAGGTCTGGTATAAGAAATTGAAATTGCGCAAACGTATGTGCTCCATCAACGAGCACGTCAATATTTTTTTTCTTTGCAGCGTCAGCGATTTTTTTCACCGGCATTTTTTGTCCGATCCAGTTGATCATATGGGTAACCTGTACAACTTTTGTGCGTGAACTAAAAGCATTCGTGTATTGGTTAACGATATATTCTTCGTCTTCACTGGGCAATTCAAGGTTTACCCAAACCAGTTTGATGCCATCCCTTTTTTCTCTTTGTTTCCATGCGCCGATCATATTGGGATAATCCTGTTTGGTAAGTACCACTTCGTCGCCGGGTTTTAATTCAATACCAAAGATGACGGTCTCCAGGGCTTCGGATGCATTCCGGAGCATCGCTATTTCTTCACCGTCGCAACCCGCCAGGCGTGCAATGTTTTTGCGCAAAGGTTCCCTTCCCTGGTCGATCACCCGCCACATAAAATAACTGGGGGCTTCATTACTGATATCATAATAACGTTTCACTGCTTCGGCAACCGTTTTTGGCGCTGGGGAAACACCGCCATTATTCAGGTTGATGAAATTGGAAGAGATGGTATAGGATTGCTGGATATAATACCAGAAATCCTCATCACTTGCCAGGCTGGAAGGGGGCACGCCCGCAGCGTCTTTTAAAGCAGTTTGCAGATTGCGGCTCCATGCGGGCTGAAACAGGTTTGCAGTAAGCGCTGAAGCTGACAGCAACCCCATTTTATTGATGAATGAACGGCGGTTGGCCATATTTTTATTTTAATACTACAATTTACTCATTTTGTTTTTTGAAAAGCAACATGATTTTGGTAATTTCCAGTTTATGGTTAAATCAAAAGTGAAAAGTCAAAACCCAAAACCGCAGTAATTTTAGGTTTTCACTTTGCCTACCGGCAGGCAGGTTTTGAATTTTGACTTTATTTAAAACAACAAATAACAGACTGTTTATATGAAGATTGTAGAAATTAAAGTGCTGAAAGGCCCCAATTACTGGAGTGTTAGAAGAACAAAACTTATCCAGATGAAACTTGACCTGGAAGAAATGGAGCAAAAGCCCACAAATGTAATTAATGGGTTCAGGGCAAGGCTGGAAAAAATGTTCCCTTCAATGATAGAGCACAGGTGCAGTGTTGGTACCCGTGGCGGTTTTTTTGAGCGGGTGGAAGAAGGCACCTGGATGGGCCATGTGATAGAACATATTGCCCTTGAAATGCAAACATTGGCCGGCATGGATACCGGTTTTGGGCGTACACGCGGTACCGGTACCGAAGGGGAATACTATGTATGCATCAGTTATATGGAAGAAGATGCAGGTGTATATGCTGCCAAAGCTGCTGTAAGGGTTGCCGAGGCTTTGACAAATAACATACCCTACAACCTTGATGAGGATATCCAGAAATTAAGGGAGATCAGGGAAGATACAAGGCTTGGGCCAAGTACGGGTTGCATTGTGGATGAAGCGGCGAAGAGAGGGATCCCCTATATCCGTTTGAATAAGCATTCATTGGTACAACTTGGCTATGGTGTTCACCAGAAGAGGATACGGGCCACCATTGCAAGCACCACCGGTAATATTGCGGTGGATATTGCCTGCGATAAGGAAGAAACAAAAAATTTACTGGGCGCTGCCGAGATACCCGTACCCAAAGGTGATGTGATAAGGTCTGAAGAAGGTTTACAGGGTGCCATTGACAGGATCGGCTACCCGATAGTGATAAAACCCATTGATGGTAACCATGGAAAGGGCAATACCACCAATATCACCACCTGGGAGCAGGCGGTTAAAGCGCTGGAAGCCGCCAGGCAATATGGCCGCAGTGTCATCGTGGAAAAATACATCACAGGTTTTGATTTCAGGATACTGGTGATCAATTATAAATTCATCTGTGCTGCATTGCGTACACCCGCTTCCGTTATAGGTGATGGGAAAAATACTATTCAATACTTGATTGATGAGACCAACAAAGATCCCCGCCGCGGCTATGGACATGAAAAAGTGCTGACACAGATCACGATTGACCAGTTTACCCAAAAAATGCTGGACGAAAGGATGTATACCCTGGAAACGGTCCCTGCAAAAAATGAACTGGTGCTGTTAAAACCAACAGCCAACCTGAGTACCGGTGGCACCAGCACCGATGTTACAGATGAAGTACATCCTGCCAATATTTTTATGTGTGAGCGCATTGCAAAGATCATCGGCCTCGACATCTGCGGTATCGATATCATGGCCACCGATTTGCGTACACCCGTAACCGAAAATGGCGGTTGCATACTTGAAGTGAACGCAGCACCCGGCTTCCGTATGCATATTGATCCCTCTGTCGGTTTGCCCCGCAATGTGGCTGAGCCCGTAGTGGACATGCTTTTTCCAAAAGGCATAGCAGGCAATATTCCCATTATAGCCATTACCGGAACAAATGGTAAAACAACCACTACCCGCTTAACGGCACATATTGCCAAAACAGCAGGGTATAAAGTTGGTTACACTACCAGTGATGGGGTGTATATCCAAAACCAGATGATGATGAAGGGTGATTGCACCGGGCCGGTATCCTCGCAATTTGTTTTAAAAGATCCAACAGTTGATTTTGCCGTACTGGAATGTGCAAGGGGTGGCATTTTAAAAAGCGGGCTGGCTTTTCAAAACTGTGATGTGGCCATTGTAACCAATATCAGCGCCGATCATATCGGCCTTGGTGGCATTGATTCGATGGAGCAGATGGCCAAAGTAAAAAGCGTGGTACCCGAAACGGTTTTTAAACACGGTTATGCTATTTTAAATGCAGAAGACGACCTGGTATACAATATGAGGGATGGATTGAGTTGTAATATCGCCCTCTTCAGCATGGATGAAAAAAATCCACGCATCATTGCTCATTGTAAAGACGGCGGCTATGCGGCAGTGTTTGAAAACGGTTATATCACCATCATGAAGGGCACCTGGAAGATAAGGGTGATAAAAGTAACCGAAGTGCCTGTTACGTATGGAGGCAAGGCATTGCACAATATCATGAACTGTTTACCCGCAGTACTGAGTACTTATTTCTGGAGGAATATCGGCATAGAAGATATAAAGCTGGCACTGCAAACCTTTGTACCATCTGCTGCGCAAACGCCGGGAAGGTTGAACCTCTTCCAGTTCAAACAATTTAAATTTCTGGTTGACTTTGCACATAACCCTGCCGGGTTGGAACTACTTTGCGATTTTGTAAGTAAGATGGATGGTGAACCCAAAGTAGGCATTATCAGCGGTACCGGCGACAGAAGGGATGATGATATCCGTGAATTGGGAAGGATATCGGGTAAATTCTTTGATGAGATCATCATCCGCCAGGATAAGAACTTACGCGGACGCACAGCCGAAGAGATCGTGAACCTGCTGGTGGAAGGTATCGAGCAAACAAAACCGAAGGACATTCCCATCACCATCATCTATAATGAAAAAGATGCCATCATGTACGCTTACAATTCCGCAAAACCCGGTTCGTTGATCACTATCATGTGTGACGTGGTGGCTGAAGCGCTGGACCTGATAAAGGGGTTGAAGGAGAAGGAGGATGCGGAATAATGAATAGCTAGTAATTGCCGGTTACTAATTTTCTAAAATTGTTACCTACATTATGAATCGCCCCGGTCTGAAGGCCGGGGTTTATTTATTTACTGCTTAAAGGTTTTAACCTGCTAGAGAAAAAACCAAATCGCAAATACAATATATTCGGCAAAGAAGAAAACCCAGAAGCGGAGGTAGAATTTTTTGATGGATGTTTTATCATTGATCTTCACAGAAAAATAATTCAATAAGAAGAAGCCAAATAAAATACCATGTGCGAACAATAAATAATTTGTATCGTTACCCGCATTGAAATAACTCCACAGTAATACATAAACATAAGCGGCACAAACCAGCAAAGTACCGCCCAATAAAGCATTGCGCCTGGAATATAAAACCGCCAGTGTCTTTATATGAAACCGGTCATCCCCCTCTGTATCGGGCAGGTCTTTGAACCATGCAATGGCCACGCTGAATGCCATGATAAAAAATGTAAGGCACCATATATATCCCGGCATGTAAAAATTATTGTACAGGATATGCTGGTAGTGAAGAAAGATACCTACGTTAACGATAAGCCCCCTGACCAAAGTAATGGACAAAGCAGCAGGAAGGTGGTGCTGTTTCAGTTTTAGTGGTGGTAAAGAATAGGCGATACCGATCAGCAGAATGATACACATGATCAGTAATAAAAACAGTGCAGTGATAAAGGCAACCGCCAGGCAGACAATTAATGCTGCATAAATGATGAGGAGTGCATTTTGCCGGGATAAAGTCCCGGCAGCAAGGGGCAGCCAGGGCTTATTTATCTTATCAAGTTCTACATCTGCCAGTTGATTGATACCAACAATAAAAATATTGCAGGCCAGTGCTGCCACCAATGTACCAATATACAATGTTGCATGATTGGCAAGCATTTTCCCCTGGCAGGCAATAATGTATAATGCCGTGATGCTGCACACAGAACCGATAATGGTATGCGGGCGACTGAATTGCCATAATATTTTTAACCGTTTTATCATGTACCCGGCATTCCTTTTATGCAAACAACTTTGCCCTTCCAGTTGCTGTACTGGTGAATAGATATTTTAAATTCAGTTGTAGACAGGCTTTCCAGCAGGCCTGTATACTGCTTTACGGTTTTTGACCTTGTTACAGAGATGATCCCGTCATACAAAACAGTAAATAAATTCACCGGGATGATATAAGTAAAAAGCAGCCGCATGAATGAAAATGGTTTTATAAATGGAGTCGCGAATAATTGCAGCAAGGTAGCAGCGAAAATTATCTTAACCATTGTAAATATGCCGGGGGTCAATATTTCAGCAATAAGAAAAGGATTTCGCATCATCGCCATTTTTTTTATTAGCAATTGTTGCTCAGTAACTGTAAAATGATGAAACCCGTTGTACATCGTATAACAAACTGAAGGCTGCGGTTCCAATAACAACACATCAACTTCTTCGGGTAAATACGATATTTCATTGATGTTGGTAAAAGACCGGACAGGAAATTTATCAGATAAAATTGTCTGGTGCTTGCCTTTCAACTGACGGTGCATGTCAATTGCAGGTATCCCGCTGCCCGAACAAAGGTCCTGTATGATAATTATTTTATTTTCAACGACCATCTTTTGAAAATTGGCCACCAGGGGCCTGTATAGTTTAAACCAATTGACAATACTGCCGATATATTCCGCCTGGTGACGGCGAAACAAGTTGGGAAACCAACCATGATCTTCCAGCTCCTTTATCATTATTTATTCCATCGCTTTTACTTATAAGCAGATAAAAATATGACTTAAAAAAGCATTTGGCTAAATTTTTGTGAAGGTGTAATTTTGCCGGCGCTGAATAATGGGTCATGGTGTAACGGTAGCACTACAGATTCTGATTCTGTCTGTCTGGGTTCGAAACCTAGTGACCCAACAAAGCCGGGTTTAGAGATGGTAATATCTTTAAATCCGGCTTTTTATTATAAAAGGAAAGTGTTTGTGTGATTTTTACCTGCCTGATCCGGTATCACTCAAAATACATTTGGCTTCTTTTTTTACAACCCTTATTTTTGCAGCCGATTTCAACTGGGTTATGGTGTAAAGGTAGCACAACAGATTTTGATTCTGTTTGTCTAGGTTCGAATCCTAGTAACCCAACAAAAAACTCCACCGCTGTACCGGTGGATTTTTTATTTAAATTATGTTTATTGCGCCACTTCTGTAATAACATGGCCAATACAGCCGCTTGGCATTTGTATATGTAACATTGCGGTTACCGTAGCTGCAATATCTGTCATATACGTTTCCCTGTTTGTCTTACCCGGTTTTACATTCCAGCCAAACCAAAGCAATGGTATATGCGAATCATAAGGATACCAGGCACCGTGTTCTATACCATCGGCCGTATAATCCGTGTACTGTGGTTTATAAAAATATTGTATATCACCGCTACGCCGGAAATAATAACTGTTAGACAGTTTTTCTTTTACAACATCAGGTAATGTTGTTGAGGAAAGGTCTTCTTCATCATAGGCATTCCATACTTCAGGTATACTTTTCAAATAACCGATCAATACTTTTTTTATCGCTTTACTGTTCAACCCAAGCGAATCAATGCGTTTATTGTTCAGGTAAACCTGGTAATCGTATATCTTTTTCACCAGCATACTATCACCGAATTTTGCTGCACAAAGCCTGATCATGTTCTTTGCAACTTTACTGGAATTTAATGTGCCCGCGGTAAAATACCTGTTTTCTTTTAAAAATTCCCCAGCTTGCGGAGCGCCATGGTCGGCACTTAAGAACAATAAATAATTGTTTTTCCCGATGGTTTTATCAAGATAAGTCAAGAAAGCTGCGATATCATTATCCAGCCGCAGGTAGGTGTCTTCTATTTCCAGTGAATTGGGGCCAAAACGGTGGCCGATATAATCTGTGGAGGAAACGCTTACACACAACATGTCTGTTTCGGTGCCCTGCCCCAGTTTTTCGTTTCGGATTATTTCTTTTGCAAAATCAAGCGTGTAAGTGTTGCCGTAAGGTGATGCCCTGAATGTATTATAATTCTTGCTGCCGATTACCGACTGGTACTTATGTGGGAATATCCTGCTGCTGTCAGATTCCAATACCTTTTCAAATATCTTATCGTCAGCCGTACTTTGTATGTATTTTGATTTATCCAATAACAAATTCCAATCTTTACCCATTAAAGAATCGGGTTTTCTTGAAACATTATACTGTTTTACCCAGGCAGGCAATTCATTTGTATAATAAGTACTGGTGATCCAGCCTCCGGTCTTATCATCAAACCAATAAGCTGCATTAGCGCTATGGCCAGCAGGTAATATCCCCCCCCTGTCCTTTAATGCAATACCGATAACCTTGCTTCTGAAATTTGTTGCCAGCCGAAGTTCGTCTCCCATAGTATTGGTAAGCATATTCCTGGGGCTCATCTGCCCTTCTGTTAAACTGGTGCTGCCAACCGGTAGCACCGTAGTATCTTTTGCGCAATACATCAATACGCCCGTTTCCCTGTCTACCCAGTCATTGGCAACAATTCCATGCACGGCAGGTACGCTGCCCGTGTATATACAGGTATGGCCAGCCCCGGTAACGGTGGGGATATAAGGTATCATTGTATTCTCGCAGCTAAAGCCTTCTTTCAATAATCTTTTAAAACCATTTGCACCATACAAGTCGCTATAGCGGTATAAATAATCCCAGCGCATTTGGTCTATCACTAATCCTATAACTAATTTAGGACGGGCAACCTGGGCAGTTGCAGAACAGTCAATAAGCAATAGGCAATAGGCAATAAATAAAATCCTTTGGCGCATAGAGAATGATTTTAACAAAGATAATTGTAATACGGAGGAATTCATACCGGATGCAATGTTATGCCAATGTTATGTGTTTTGGGGGCAATGCCTTAAATTTGCAACATCGGTAAAGTTGCTAAAAGGTATGCAGTACAAGTGAGATTATCCTTTCTTTTCAGTGAAAAGAAAGGATAACAGAACAAATTCACAACGACGATGCCATAAAAAACGACTGCTGGTAACATGATAATTTCCCCGATAAGGAATTATCAATTATTAATTCTTAATTATTAATTGACTTATGGATGTTTTTGAAAAATTAGTGAAAGATGGTGGCCCTATTGGCCAGCACATGGACAGGGCACACGGGTATTTTGCATTTCCAAAACTTGAAGGTGAATTGGGGCCGCACATGAAATTCAGGGGTAAAGATGTATTGGTATGGAGTTTAAACAACTACCTGGGACTGGTAAACCACCCCGAGATAAGAAAAGTGGATGCAGAAGCCGCTGTTAAATATGGTATGGGTAACCCAATGGGCGCAAGGATGATGAGTGGCAATACTGCAAAGCATGAAGAACTTGAACAAGTGATCAGTGAATATGTTGGCCGGGAAGATACCATGTTACTAAATTTTGGTTACCAGGGTATCATGAGTTGTATTGATGCATTGGTAAACCGCAGGGATGTAATCGTGTATGATGCAGAAGCTCATGCCTGTATTGTAGATGGAGTAAGGTTACACATGGGCCACCGTTATGCATTTAAACATAATGATATTGAAGATTGTGAAAAACAACTGCAGCGTGCCACCGAACTTGCTGCAAAGAACGGTGGCGGCATACTTTTAATCACAGAAGGGGTTTTTGGAATGGATGGCGAGCAGGGTATTTTAAAAGAAATTACAGCTTTAAAGAAAAAGTATGAGTTCCGTATATTAATTGATGATGCTCACGGTTTCGGTTACATGGGACCAACAGGTGCCGGTGCAGATGAGGCACAGGGATGCCAGGATGATATTGACCTGTACTTTTCTACATTTGTAAAAAGCATGGGAAGTATTGGTGCTTTTATCAGCGGACCAAAAGCCGTATTGAAATACCTGCGTTATAATACCCGGTCACAGATCTTCGCAAAGAGCCTGCCACTGCTGATCGTAGATGGAATGTTAACACGCATGGACATGATAAAGACCATGCCCGAATTAAGAGAAAAATTATGGAGTAATGTAACAAAACTTCAAAATGGATTAAAAGAAAGGGGATTTGATATTGGCAATACCAATAGCCCGGTTACCCCCATTTACATGAAAGGCGATGTGCCCGAAGCTACACAGATGGTGATGGACCTGAGGGAAAATTATGGCATCTTTTGCTCAATCGTGGTTTACCCGGTGATACCTAAAGGCGATATTATTTACAGGCTGATACCAACCACTTCGCATAGCGATGCCGATATTGAAAAAACGCTTAAGGCATTTGAAGCCACCAAAAAGAAATTAGACGCAGGTGTATATAAGGCGGATAAGATTCCGGATATGGCAGAAGTGGTTTAGCGTTTAGGATTTAAAGTTAATGTTTGCTTTTCTGTTACAAAACAATTTTAAAAAAAGAAGCTACTGGACAAGGACTTCTTTTTTATTTATATTTATTTTTTTCGTTTATCCCCCGGTGATAGTAATAATAAACCACTACCAAAGAGCAGGATATCGTTCTTTAAAAAAAATCTTCTTCCTATTTTTATTTTGGTACACAACGGTATCTTCTAAAAAGAAAAGAGATGATAGTTTATAGCACCATCATCTCTTTAAATACTTATGTTATTTACGTTATGGGAATATTCCTAATTCGGCATAACTATTAGCCACTTTATTGATAGCATTCACGTATGCTGCCGTGCGCATATCAGGTATGGTAGGATTATCTTTCCATATCTGCATGATCTCTCTTGTTGCAGTGATCATCGTTTCTTCTAACCCGCTATGCACAAGATCCACTTCTTCCGGTCCATGCATGATGAATTCTTTTTCTTTGGTACTTACTTTTTTACCACTTAGTTCTTCTATCTGCCCGAGTATATGCGTATTTAGGTTTTCGGTAAACCGCTTTTCCATACGGCCATAACGGACATGGCTAAGATTTTTCAGCCACTCAAAATAACTAACGGTAACACCACCTGCGTTTAGGTACATATCCGGTACACATAAAATTCCTTTTTTTGCAAACACCTCATCAGCTTCTGGTGTACAGGGCCCGTTGGCGGCTTCACCAATGATCTTTGCTTTTACCCTTGGTGCATTTTCACCATTGATAACATTTTCAAGGGCAGCCGGGATCAGGATATCACATTCCAGTTCCAGTGCATCTGTATTTTTTGCCAGGTTGGTGGCACCGGGAAAATTTAAAATACTGCCGGTTGCTTTCCTGTGCTGGAATACTTCTTCCTCGTTGAGGCCGTCGGCTTTATAGATAGCTCCTTCATACTCTGCAAGGCCAACTACAATGGCACCATGCTCCCTGAAAAACTTGGCACTGTGGTAACCCACATTACCCAAACCCTGCACCACTATTGTTTTTCCTTCAATACCCGCTGTTAATCCCTGTTTCTTCATCACTTCTTCCATATTACATACTTCACGGATACCAAAGAAAACACCAAGGCCCGTCGCCTCTTTTCTTCCGCGTACACCCCCTTGCGTTACCGGCTTACCTGTTACACAACCCGCAGCATCGATCTCTCCGGGTTTTAAAGAAGCATAGGTATCCACAATCCAGGCCATTTCCCTTTCACCTGTTCCGTAATCCGGGGCAGGTACATCCGTGCCCGGGCCGATAAAATTTTTCTTAACTAACTCTGATGTATAACGACGGGTAATTTTTTCCAACTCATATACGCTGTAATTGCGGGGGTTGATCTTGATACCACCCTTACCGCCGCCAAACGGAACATTTACAATAGCGCATTTGTAAGTCATCAGACTGGCTAATGCCATTACTTCATCCTGGTTCACTTCATCACTGAAACGGATACCTCCTTTGCAGGGGGCTTTATGGTGACTATGCTGTACGCGGTAAGCCTCAATTACTTCAATGCTCCCATCATCACGCTTCACGGGGAAACGCATCTGGTAAACACTATTGCAGGCTTTGATCTGTTCTAAAATTCCCAAATCCCAGTGGGTAAATTTGGCGGCTTTGTCGAAGCTTCTTTCCACACTTTGGAAAAAGCTATATGGCTGTGTAGCACTCATAAAATCGTATTTTATTTTTAGGCAATCGTTGTTTAAAGTTTATGGTTTGTGGGTATGTACACTTCGCTTACACATCCACATATCTGCACATCCACCTATCTACACATCATCCCTTTCCATCCTGCTCACTTTCCTGTCAACTACAAGAACATAGATAAATAATCCAATTAAAATGGTAAGGCAAACCGCTACCACCACATATATCTTTCCATTACTGCGCATCGTATCAGCCATTTCAGGTTTATCCTGTGCAAATGCAAGTGTATTCAGCAATAAACCTGAAGCAACAAATAACAAACGGCGAATTATTTTACCCATTGATCAATGTTTTATCTTTTATCAATTGTAATCTTATTTTCAAAGTGGCGATCCAGGTGCCTAATAATGTCCACCCGATAACTGCGGGATAAAAAACCATCCGCAACCTGCTATCGATATCTTTAAAATTCAATGCGGGGTTACCGCTTTCACTGCCCGGCGCCCCGGGGTGTAAACTGCCCACCAGTCGGGGAATGATCCAAATACTGGGAAACAGCATCGCAAAAGCAAAAATATTATATACAGCACTTATCCTTGCACGCTTATCAATATCCGTAAATGATCCCCGTAGAACAAAATAAGCACCGTAAATGAGTAATGCAATAGCAGCCCCGATCAATTTAGGTTCCTTTAAAACACTGCCTAAGGACTGGCTTTGGTCGGTGATCCAGGTATAATTGGCCCAGATGGCACCGGTACTATATCCCAATATGCCAAAGAAAGTGCCTACTGCTGCGAAATTATGCGCAAAAATATCATTACGTAAATTGAAACCACGCAGGTATTTGATGCTGTACACAAAACTGATGATAAAAAGTATCATCATTCCAAACCACATACATACATGAAAATAAAGGTTACGGATGCTTTCATTTAAAATGAACAAACGGGGCACGTCCATCAGCAAGCCGCCTACAATGGTGTAGATCAATAAAAGAAAGGATAATATTTTCCACCAGCTTTTCTTCACAGAGAAGTGAGAGATTTATTGAGTGGCGCAAAGTTAGGGTAAAGTCAATCAAAGATTTTAAAAATTCTGCCCGATCCCCTAGTCTTTCCACAAATACGGAAATAATACAATGGCCATAACGATCACCAGCAGGTCCAGCCCGGCTATCAGCCCGGCCAGTTGCAGCACTGCCCCGTTGCGGAACATTTCGCCAAAAGCTGATTTGCTCAGGCGCATCAATAGTAAAAGCTGTGGTAAAATAACCGGGAACCCAAGGATAGCAACAAGGGCTGCATTCTGTTGTGCTTTAGCTGCAATGGCACTCATCAGGGTAAACACGATACTTATGCTTGCTCCTCCCAGGATTACGATACCGGTAAAACGAAGAGCATTATCGACAGGATTACTTAAAAAAATTGAAAAGAGCCCTAAGCTGATCAGGCTCATCATGATCATCAGCACAATATTATATAGCATTTTTGCAATAATGAACTCTACGGGTGATACAATAGCATAGAAATACAATAACCTGCCCCGGCTTTCCTGTAAAAAACTTTTAGCAACGGCATTCACGCAAATAAATAACTGGATCACCCAGAATAACCCATTCCACACTGCAGCATCAGGTTTATCAATGGAGAGATAAAGCACAAAGATGGTAGAAGCGATATATAATAATATACCATAAAAAGTATGCTGCTGCCTTAATTCAAGCAGGATATCTTTTCGCAACAGGCTAAAAATGTGTCTGGTCATCACTGCAAATTACTAACATTCGTAAAAGAGTTTGTAGAAATTTTATGACAGTTTGTTATAATAAATCATAAATCGCCGACTTCACACTAATAAAACGCTACATCTTATCCACAGCAGTTCTACGACCGTGTTTTTACTATTGTACTGATAAAATAAATGACCTATATTGGGTCGAATTCAAAAATCAAAACTTTATGCGAAAAATTTTTACAGCAGCATTATCGCTGTTTCTTGTATTTACCTTACAGGCACAGGACAAAGTCATTTCCAGTAAGCCAGTGGTAATAACCGGACATTTAATTAAGATCACCAAGCCTTTAAGGGATTTTAAATCTGCGGATAAAGCGATCCCGGATGTAAAAGTGAGGAATCTTGATGGCATCATCGGAAAAGATGAAGAATTTGAAGAAGGAATTGGAGCAACCAGGTTCCCAGATCACAACAATTTTTTACTTGACCCTGCTTTACAAACCAAGTACCAGAATTTAAAGCATGGTACACCGGGTCTGCTAAACGCGATTACACAGAATTTTAATGGGTTGCCTTACCAACCGCTCAATCCTCCTGACCCTACTATGTGTGTAGGCCCCAATCATATCATACAAATGATCAATGGCTCTTCTGGAGCACTGTTTAAAGTATTCAATAAAACAGGCGGACAAATTGTTGCACAAACTTATCTGGACGCCATTACCGGTAAAGGCGGGCTTGGCGATCCCATTGCATTATATGACCAATTGGCCGACAGGTACGTATTAACCGAATTCAATAATAAAGCTGAAACAGGAAGTGAGGGCTTAACTTTTGCGGTTTCCCAAACCAATGACCCTGCAGGAGCCTGGTATGTATATTTTTTCAGTACAGGTACTACCTTTCCCGACTATCCGAAGTTTTCGGTATGGACAGATGCTTATTATGCAACCACTAATGATTTCGCTAATGGATCTACTTATTCAGGATCTTCCGTTTATGCATTTGACCGTACTAAAATGATTGCCGGTAATGCAACCGCAACAGTACAGAAATTTACATTAGGCAGTTCCAATAAAGAATTTTCTATGAGCCCGGTTTGCCTGGAAGGAACAACCTTGCCCCCAAGCGGAACCGGCGGGTTAATCGCTTATATGAATGATAATACCTGGAGTGGCGCCGCCGCTGATAGCATCGGCATATTTGAATTTAAAGTAAACTTCACTACACCATCACTCACTACCGTTAGTACTAAATCTTCGTTGGCAGTCACCGCATACAAATCGGATATATGCACTACCACAAGAGGGCAATGTATCACTCAACCCGGTAGCTCTACTAAAGTAGAAGCATTACACGAGAAAGTAATGAACCAACCTATTTACAGAAGATTTGGTGCATATGAAGGAATTGTATTATCACATGTTGTAGATAAAGGAAGTAATATCTCGGGAATACGCTGGTACGAATTACGTAAAACTACCGGCAACTGGAGCGTGTATCAGCAAAGTACTTATTCGCCCGACAATACACATCGCTGGCTGCCGGGTATTTGTTATGATGCTTCCGGTAATATCGGCCTTGCTTATAATGTTTCTTCTTCTGCCACCGGTGTTTATCCGGGCGCAAGGTATACCGGTAGAAAAGAATGTGATGCCTTAAATACCATGAGCTATGCTGAAACAGTTATCGTTGCCGGTTCCGCTGCTAATGGTAGTACAAGGTATGGTGATTACAACCAGTTAGTTGCCGATCCGGATGGCATTAATTTTTGGTTTACGTGCGAATACAATGCAGCCAGCACATGGAGTACAAGGATCGCATCTTTCAACCTAGATAATTGCACACCAGTACTTTGCGGCGACCCAACTGGTCTTGCTTCTTCTGCCATAACTAACACAAGCGCAACCGTTAGTTGGGCTGCTGTAACCAGTGCATTAACCTATGATGTTGATTATAAGTTAACAACTTCTTCTACCTGGACCAATGCTGCAACAGCAACAGCTTCCACATCAGTAAACATAACCGGCTTAACGCAGGGAACAGTTTATGACTGGAGAGTGAGGGCAACCTGCAGCGGTGGAAGCGGAAATTTTGTGAGCGCACAATTTACCACAACAGCACCTGCAACTTGTAATGCACCAACTGGTTTAGCTTCATCTGGTATTACTTCTACTGCTGCTAATGTTAACTGGGCAACTGTAAGCGGTGCTGCTAATTATGATGTGGATTATAAATTAAATACTTCAGGAACATGGACCAACGCCGCAACTGCAACGACCGCAACTTCTGTTGCACTTAGTGGATTGACAGCTTCTTCATTATACGACTGGAGAGTTAGGGCCAATTGTACAACTGTTGGTTTAAGCAGTACCTATACGCAGGCGCAGTTTACTACAAGTGCTCCACAGGCAAGTTGCATTACTGCTTTTGAGCCAAATGAAACACAGGCAACGGCCGCAACAATAAGCTCGGGGGTTACCAATTCTGCAGCCATTAGTACAGGTACCGATATCGATTATTACAAAATTGTTACAACAGCTACCAGTAATAATGTATATAATCTTGTTGGCCCTAGTGGTGTTGACTATGACCTATATGTTTATAACAGCGCAGGCACACAAATAGGTTCCAGCTTAAGCGGTACTGCAACAGAAACTGTTACTTTAAACAGCCAGGCTGCCGGAACTTATTATATAAAAGTGATTGGTTACAATGGAGCCAATAGTCAAACCTGTTATACCATTAAAGCAACAGCTACAACAGTAACAAGTTGCCAAAGTGCTTATGATGTTTCAACGAACGGTACAACAGCTGGTGCTGCAACTATTCCTTTCAATACTAATATCACAGGATTGATCAGCCCTACCGGAGATATTGATAACTACAAATTTGTTATCACAACAGGCGGGACAATTACAGTAACATTGGGAACACTGCCCGGTGATTATGACCTGAAACTGCTGAACAGTGCAGGCACACAGTTAGCCATTTCACAAAACGGAAGTACCACTAGTGAAAGCATCAGTTATACTGCAGCAGCCGGTACTTATTATGCACAAGTATATGGTTATAATGGCGCTAACAGTGCAACTACTTGCTACACTTTAAAGGTACAGTTGGGAACCGCCACCAAACCGGATCTTACCACAGAAATGGTTGGTAAGGGGATAATAAAACTTTATCCAAACCCGGTAAACAATATTTTAAATATGAGTGTGCTGGGTGAAATAAGCAGTAAAAGCACATTAACATTAACTGATGCAAAGGGAAATGTGGTAATGGAAGAAAAGATCATCAGTAATCCACAGGCGGTAAATATTTCCAAATTACCCAATGGTACTTACTTTATGAAAGTAAATATCGGTAACGGAAAAACTATCTCTGCTAAATTTATTAAGCAGTAACAACATTCTTTGTATTTAAAAAAGCCATCCCGATTTTATCAGGATGGCTTTTTTTATTGGACCATGCAAAACGCTCCCGCTGCAATCAACTCTAAACTCTTAATTTTAAACTCCTAACTCTCCTGCGCACATATCCTGCACCGTGGTTCATACACATCTTTCTCTCCAAGCAATACCTGTCCGCCTTCATTTACTTTACGGTAACTCACATTGGCAATATTGCCGCAAACCTGGCAAATGGCGTGCAGTTTGGTAATATAATCTGCCTTGGCAAGCAGCTGGGGCATCTGGCCAAAAGGGTTACCCAGGTAATCCATATCAAGTCCGGCTACAATAACCCTTATCCCTTTCATCGCTAATTGTTCGCATACATCAGCGATACCTGCATCGAAGAACTGGGCTTCATCGATACCCACTACATCCACATCCTGGGCCAGCAGCAATACGGATTGGGAACTGTCAACCGGTGTTGAGTTAATGACATTGGTATCGTGGCTGACGATTTTCACTTCATCATAACGTACATCAATAGCCGGTTTAAATATTTCCGCTTTAAGGTTGGCGATCTTCACCCTTTTCAAGCGCCGGATCAGTTCTTCTGTTTTACCACTGAACATGCTGCCGCAGATCACTTCTATCCAACCCCGTCTTTCTCCTTTAAAATTTGGTTCTATGAACATTTAAGTATTTTTTCAGAATTCAGTTTGTAACTTAGGGCACGATTAGTTTTTTTACACTGCCTGCCCGGGCATCAAAAGTATACTTTATCATGGAAAGAGTGGAAACACTCCTAAAAAAATTACAGGAACAGTTTGCACAAAAAGCTCCTCCGGAGCAACTACTACTTACCGTTCAGATGCTGGAGGCAGAATTACTGCACCTGCTGGGAGGCCGTGCCCCGGGTTCTTCGGGCCATGTTGCAATAAATGTTTCACAAAACACCGTGTTACCAACGGCTGCCGAAATTGAAAAAGATACAACAGGTAACCTGCCCGAAGAAAAGATCATTGAAATATTACAGGTAAATGAAGCCGATATTGAAGCCGAACTTGAAGAGATCAAACGTAATGCAGAGATGATGCAAAAGATCAGCGTGCAGAATAAGCCGGCCATTTTATTTGAGATGGATGAAGACATCCCTACCCTTTCGCACCAGCAACAACCAAAACCTGTACATAGTGGCAAGGAAATAAATGAGGCGGCAGCCAATGCCCCAGCTTCTGTAAATGACAGGTTAAAACAGTCGAAGATAGATCTTGGTGATACCCTCACCGAAATGCCGATAAGAGACCTTAAAAAAGCCATCGGTGTTAATGACCGCTTTTTATTTATCAATGACCTGTTCCGTGGCGATGAAGTGGCTTATGAACGCAGCATAAAAACGATCAACAGTTTTTCCATCTTAGCCGAAGCCGAATACTGGATACAAAGGGAATTAAAAGTAAAGAATGGCTGGGACGACAGCGATGAAGTGGTAAAGCAGTTTTATCAGCTGGTCAAAAGACGTTTTTCCTGAATATAGTGAATAATTTTTTCTGTAGCCCCCTGCTGTGCAAATACAAATTCCTTCGACGCATCTCCCGTTTTCTTTAAATTCGATTCATCACTCAACAGGTCAGTAAATATTTTTTCCAATCCCAATGGCAGGCTGAAACTTAGGCCACCACCCGCGTCCACCAATCCCACTGCTTCAGCGAATTTTTCATACTCCGGTCCAAACACTACCGGCTTACCAAATACCGCAGCTTCCAGTACATTGTGTACACCATCATTGCCAAAACCTCCGCCAACATAAGTTATGGTAGCATATTTGTACAAGCGGGAAAGCATGCCGATATTATCGATGATCAAAACATTGTTGTTGTCATCCATAACAGAAGGGTTATCGGCAAGCGAAGAATAGAAAATGGAATTGGGAAATTCCTTTTTCACTTCATTCAGTTTTTTTTCGCCAATCTCATGCGGGGCGATGATGAATTTTATTTCGGGATGAACTTTTACATAATGCAGCAATTCGATTTCGTCTTCTTCCCATGTACTACCGGCAACGATTACCCTGTTATTACCGCAAAAATTGTCGATATGCGGTATGGGTTCAAAATCACGGACAATAGCGATCACCCTGTCGAACCGGGTATCCCCATTTAACGAAAAATTTTCACTGATACCGATGGTTTTTAATAATGACCCTGACTCTTCATTCTGCACAAAGCAATGGGTAAAGCAACCCAGCATAACCCGCCAGATATGGCCATACCATTTAAAGAAAGGCTGCCCCGCCCTGAAGATGCCCGATACCAGGATAACCGGGATATTTCTGCGCTTCAACTCATCCAGGTAATAAAACCAGTATTCGTATTTTACCCAAAGCACCAGCGATGGTTTAACCGCATCGATGAATTTTTTCGCATGGGAGGGTGAATCCATCGGTAAATAAAAAACATAATCGGCACCGGGATAATCTTTCATCACTTCAAAACCCGATGGCGAAAAAAAACTGAGTACGATACCATAACCGGGGTATTGCAGTTTTATATTCTCCAGCAATGGTCGTCCCTGTTCAAATTCACCGAGGCTTGCGCAATGCATCCATATCAGTTGGTGGTTGGTAGCTGATAGTTGAGAGTTGATGGCAGCGAAGAGATTCTTCCTCCCCGCAAGCCATAACCGGGCCTTGGGGTTCCATAAAGCAGCCATCCTTATGCCAAGGGCATAGCCACCAAGAAAAATATGGTACAACAATTTGCTCACCGCTAATTTCTAACAAATCTAATGGCAAATTTCCAATCTTCAGCAGTTCCCTTGCCCATAAGGGCACCCGGTGGAAACTCAATACCGAATTCCTATCTTTGCGCCGCATTAATACTATACTTATGAGGCCCCTTCAAATGGTAGATACCAAGACCCAATACCATAAAATTAAACCCGAAGTGGATGCAGCGGTATTGGCGGTTATAGAAAGTTCAATGTTCATCGGTGGCAAAGTGGTGAGTGAGTTTGCGGATAGCCTTGCCCTTTATCATGGCAGCAAACATTGTATCCCCTGTGCCAATGGTACCGATGCGCTGCAGATTGCAATGATGGCACTTGGACTTGAACCGGGCGATGAGGTCATTACGCCTTCCTTCACTTATATCGCTACAGTAGAAGTGGCAGCATTGCTTCGCATAAAACCCATTTTTGTTGAAGTTGATCCCAAAACATTTTGCATCGATCCCGAAGCCATCGAAAAAGCCATCACACCTAAAACAAAAGCCATTGTTCCGGTTCATTTATATGGCCATGCTGCCAATATGGAAAAGATAATGACCATTGCAGCAAAGCATGATCTATTTGTTATCGAGGATAATGCACAGGCCATTGGCTGTAATTTTATTTTCAGTAACGGGCAAACCAAAAAAACAGGAAGCATCGGCCATATCGGCTGCACTTCATTTTATCCTTCCAAAAACCTGGGCGCTTTTGGTGATGGTGGTGCCATTTTTACTGATGATGATGAGTTGGCCGGTAAATTAAGGATGATCGCATCACACGGCCAAAGCAAACGCTATTACCATGATGTGGTTGGCTGTAATTCCAGGCTGGATGCTATGCAGGCCGCTATCCTCAACATCAAATTAAAACACCTTGATGAGTATATTGCTGCCAGGCAAAAAGCCGCTGATTTTTATGACAAGGCTTTTGCAGGAAATAAAATGATAACAATTCCGTTTAGAGATGGCAATAATACACATGTGTTTCACCAGTATACGTTGGTTTTAAATGAAACAGAGCAACCAGTTGCTTACCGCGACGGATTGAACCAGTTCCTTGCCGATAAAGGGGTTCCTTCCATGATCTATTACCCGGTACCGGCACACAAACAGAAAATGTTTGATGCTTTTGGTGGAAACCAATACGAATTACCAGTAACAGATTGGTTAACGGAAAGGGTTATTTCCATGCCCATACACACCGAACTGGATGAAGAGCAACTGAATTTTATTGTATCTAACGTATTAGCATATATAAATAAATAAAAATGAAGATAGCCGTTGTTGGAACTGGATATGTTGGATTAGTAACCGGTACCTGCTTTGCAGAAACGGGCAATCATGTTACCTGCGTGGATATTGATAAAACTAAAGTGGAAAAATTATCTTCCGGTACGATTACCATTTATGAACCCGGCCTCGAAAAATTATTTCTCCGCAATCAAAAAGAAGGCCGCTTGCATTTTACCACTTCACTACAGGAAGGCATCAATGGCGCACAGATCATTTTCCTGGCATTGCCCACCCCACCGGGTGAAGATGGCAGCGCCGACCTGAAATATATTCTTGGCGTTGCTGATGAGCTTGGAAAAATAATTACTGATTATAAAGTTGTCATTGACAAAAGTACCGTGCCGGTTGGTACGGCCGAAAAAGTGCATGCAGCAATTGCCAAAAACGCAAAAGCCGAATTTGATGTTGTTTCCAATCCCGAATTTTTAAGAGAAGGCGTAGCGGTAGAGGATTTTATGAAACCCGATCGTGTGGTTATTGGTACCACATCCGAAAGGGCTAAAAAATTAGTGAACGACCTCTATGTTCCTTTTGTGCGGCAGGGTAACCCAATTATTTTCATGGATGAAAAAAGTGCAGAGCTGACTAAATATGCAGCCAATTCTTTTTTAGCTACCAAGATCACTTTCATGAATGAGATAGCACAGTTATGCGAACTGCTGGGAGCCGATGTGGATATGGTGCGCAAAGGTATTGGCAGCGATGAACGCATTGGCAAACGCTTTTTATTTCCCGGCATTGGCTATGGCGGCAGTTGTTTTCCAAAAGATGTGCAGGCTCTTGCCATGTCGGCTGACGAAGTAAATTATGATTTTAAGATCCTTGATGCAGTAATGAAAGTGAACGATGCACAAAAACTACATTTACTTCCCAAAATAAAAGCGTATTTCAATAATGACCTTAATGGTAAGAAAATAGCGCTTTGGGGATTGGCCTTCAAACCCAATACTGATGATATCAGGGAAGCGCCGGCCTTATTTATTATTGATGAACTGGTAGCAGCAGGTGCAACGGTTATCGCTTACGATCCCGAAGCGATGAATAATGTAAAGCAACTGATCGGCGATAAAATAAATTATTCAGAGCGGCAGTATGATACCCTGGCAGGTGCCGATGCGCTGGTGATCGCTACCGAATGGAGCGAATTCAGGACACCCGATTTCACCAATATCATTTCGTTACTGAAAAATAAAGTAATTTTCGACGGAAGAAATCTCTTCGACCTGGCAAAAATGGAAGAACTGGGATTTTATTATGTGAGTGTAGGCAGAAAGACAATTGGATAATCCGCATAAATTTTTAAACGCATATACGGATTGCCAAACAACACTTAAATGATTTAAACCTTTAAACGATCTCAAAGAAGTGGCTACAAAAAAAGTATTGATAACAGGCGCTGCCGGCTTTTTAGGCTCGCACCTTTGTGACCGCTTCATCAAAGATGGCTTCCATGTCATAGGCATGGATAACCTTATCACCGGCGACCTTAAAAATATTGAACACCTTTTTCAGCTGAAAGAATTTGAATTCTATCATCACGATGTTTCCAAATTCATACATGTTACCGGCAAGCTCGATTATATTTTACATTTTGCTTCTCCCGCCAGCCCTATAGATTATTTAAAGATCCCTATTCAAACATTAAAAGTAAGTTCACTGGGTACACATAATTGCCTTGGCCTGGCCAAATCAAAAAATGCAACCATATTGGTGGCTTCTACCAGCGAAGTGTATGGCGATCCGCTGGTACACCCGCAAAATGAAGATTACTGGGGTAATGTAAATCCTGTTGGCCCCCGTGGTGTTTACGACGAAGCCAAACGTTTCCAGGAAGCCATTACAATGGCCTACCACAGTTTTCACAATGTCAATACAAGAATAGTGAGGATATTCAATACCTACGGACCACGGATGCGGCTAAACGACGGACGGGCCCTCCCTGCATTTATCGGCCAGGCATTAAGGGGCGAAGACCTTACTGTTTTTGGTGATGGCAGCCAGACGAGGAGCTTTTGTTATGTGGATGATCTTATCGAAGGGATCTGCCGCCTTTTAATGAGTGATCATGCACAACCGGTAAATATCGGCAACCCCGATGAGATCTCTTTACGGGATTTTGCAGAAGAGATCATTAAACTCACCGGAACAACACAAAAGATCGTCTATAAGGAATTGCCAACCGATGACCCCAAGCAACGGCAACCAGATATCAGTCTTGCTAAAAAGATTTTGGGGTGGGAACCTAAAGTGAAACGTGCAGATGGGCTGAAGATCACTTATGAATATTTCAAAGCTTTGCCCAAAGAAGAATTATATAAACTGCCAAAAGAATTTGAAAGTACAAAATAACTCATCAATCATAATTCATAACTTTTAATGTACCAGGACCTATTAGACAAGAAAAAAAAATTAGCCGTGATAGGGCTTGGTTATGTAGGCCTGCCCATCGCACTGGAATTTGCAAAAAAAATAAAAGTGATCGGCTTTGACATCAATGCAAAGCGGGTGGCAATGATGCGCAATGGTATTGATCCCAGCCAGGAACTGGATGCAAAGGATTTTGAAGGTGCTGATATAGAATTTACCAATGATCTTGATGTATTGAAAGAAGCTAATTTTTTTATTGTAGCCGTACCCACTCCCGTTGATGAACAGAACGTACCCGACCTGGTTCCTGTTACCAGAGCAAGTGAAACCATCGGCAAAGTGATAAAAAAAGGCGACTATGTTATTTTTGAAAGTACCGTATATCCCGGCTGCACCGAAGAAGATTGTTTACCCATCATTGAAAAAATATCCGGGTTAAAAAATATTACAGATTTTAAACTGGGGTATTCGCCCGAAAGGATCAACCCGGGAGATAAACAACATACACTGGCAAGCATAATAAAAGTAGTGAGTGCCTGCGATGCAGAAAGTTGCGACCTGGTGGCCAAAGTTTATGAACTGGTGGTAACTGCCGGCGTGCACAAAGCCTCTTCAATAAAAGTGGCAGAAGCAGCAAAAATAATTGAGAACACACAACGCGACCTCAACATCGCTTTAATGAATGAGCTTTCTATCATCTTCGATAAAATGAATATCAATACTTATGAAGTGCTGGAAGCTGCCGGCACCAAATGGAATTTCCTGCGCTTCCAACCCGGGCTGGTTGGCGGCCATTGCATTGGTGTTGATCCTTATTATCTTACACATAAAGCCAATCAGTTAGGCTATGATGCACAGGTGATCCTGGCCGGCCGTGCTATCAATGATGGCATGGCAGGATATGTGGCCAGGAAAGTTTTACAATACATCATCCGGAATAACGGTAATGTTAAAGATGCCAAAGTGCTGGTAATGGGTGCCACTTTCAAGGAAAATGTAAGCGATATCAGGAACAGCAAGGTTGCTGATGTGGTAAATGAATTGAGGTCTTATTCACTGAATGTACATATCACCGATCCGCATGCAGAAACTGAAGCGCTGAAACATGAATATGGTTTTGGATTAACGCCCATAGTGAGTAATGACTATGATGCAGTGATCATAACGGTGCCGCATAGCGATTATAAAAAACTGGATGATGCATATTTTGCATCCATTACCAAACCGCATGCATTGGTTGCCGACCTGAAAGGTATGTACAGGGGCGCCATCAAGAGCAGGGCATATTGGAGTTTATAAAAACAACGGCAATAATGAGCGATAGTTTTCATACAAAAGACCTCAGTCAATCCTCGTTCTTAGTAACTGGCGGGGCAGGCTTCATTGGCGGCCACATTGCACAATACCTTTTAATTAATGGTGCAAAGAAAGTGAGGGTATTGGATAACCTGGCAAACGGATTTCAAAGCAATCTTGATCTGCTGCGCCAGTACAATGCATTCGAATTTATTGAAGGCGATATCCGCAATGCCGATACCTGTATGAGTGCCTGTAAAGACATGGACTATATTAATCACCAGGCCGCGATGGGTAGTGTGCCACGCAGTATCAAAGAACCGGTTTATTTTAATGAAGTGAATGTAGGCGGCTTTGTAAACATGTTAAAAGCCGCTATTGATAATAAAGTGCAGCAATTTGTCTATGCCTCGTCGTCTTCAGTATATGGTGATGAAACAACTTTACCCAAACTAGAAACCAGGGTAGGTAATTGTTTATCTCCTTATGCAATAACAAAAAAGACGAATGAATTGTATGCCCAGGTTTTTGCAGATACATATGGTTTAAAACTTATGGGCTTCCGTTATTTCAATATCTTCGGCCCCCGCCAGGACCCCGATGGAGCCTATGCTGCAGTAATCCCATTATTTATTAAAGGGATCATGAAAAAAATACCCGTGTTCATAAATGGTGACGGAGAGCAGACCAGGGATTTTACATTCGTTGACAACGCCGTACAGGTTAATATAAAAGGGATGTTAAGTGATAACCCTGCTGCATTGAGTAAAGTTTATAATGTTGCAACCGGAGAAAGTTTTTCGGTGAATTATTTATACAAAGCCATCGGGGAATACCTGGGGAGTGATTTTGCAGCCGTTTACCGCGAGCCAAGGGCAGGCGATATCAGGGATTCACTGGCAGACATTTCACTGGCAAAAAATTTACTGAACTACCTGCCCACAAAAAAATTTGAAGAAGGCCTTAAAGAAACCATTGAATTTTTTAAACCCCTATTCAGTTAATTCACCATGTACTCCAATTAACGGAAACAATGGTAAATTGTAAATTAAACCATGCCATTTATTAAAACACCTTTTCCCGGTTTATTGATCTTTGAACCAGCTGTATTTGAAGACAGCAGGGGATATTTTTTTGAAAGCTATAATGAAACTGTTTTTACAACCGGGGATATTAAGATAAAATTTGTACAGGATAACCAGGCAAAATCATCCTATGGTGTTATACGTGGCTTACATTACCAATTAAACCCACATGCACAAACAAAGCTTGTTAGGGTATTAAGCGGCAGCATACTGGATGTGGCTGTTGATATAAGAAAAGGTTCCCCTACTTATGGAGAAGTATATACTTTAGAATTATCGGCAGAAAATAAAAAGCAATTACTCATCCCAAAAGGTTTTGCGCATGGTTATTCCGTTTTAAGTGAAACCGCAGAAGTGTTTTATAAATGTGATGAATTTTATCATAAGGGAGCAGAAGGCGGAATAATGTATAATGATGCCGCATTAAATATAAACTGGATGGTTCCGGATAGCAAAGCTATCATTTCTGATAAAGACCTGATGCATCCTTCATTATTGCATTGCGAAAACAATTTTTAATTTGAAAATGATTGATCACCCAACCATTTTAGTTACCGGCTCAGATGGGCAATTAGGCAATGAATTGAGAAGCATTGCTATTGATCATCCCGGGTATAAATTTCTTTTTACCGACAAAGCTCAACTGCCCATCGAAGATATTATTGCTGTTAAAAATTATTTCAGTCTTCACCACATCAATTATTGCATCAATTGCGCAGCTTATACTGCTGTAGACAAAGCAGAAACGGAAAAAGAAAAAGCGTTTTTGATCAATGCAGATGCAGTGGGTAACCTGGCAAAAATATGTAACCATTACAAGGCACAACTCATACATATTTCAACCGATTATGTTTTTGATGGTACTGCACGGCAGCCGTATAAAGAAACAGACGACACATCCCCGATCAGCATTTATGGACAATCAAAATTAAAAGGGGAACAACTGGCATTGCAACATGATCCAACTGCAATCATTATACGCAGTTCCTGGCTTTATTCTTCCTTTGGCAATAATTTTGTGAAGACGATGTTGCGGTTAATGAAAGAAAAAGAAAGTATCAATGTGGTAAATGACCAGTCAGGTTGCCCAACTTATGCTGCAGACCTGGCAAAAGCCATCATGCAAATAATTACCCAATTGCCCATTGCTAATTGCCCATTGCCTTTTGTCTTCAATTACGCCAACACCGGCACCACCAACTGGTACGAATTTGCATCGGCCATAAAAACATTCACCAACAGCAATTGCACCATCCAACCGATCAAAACAGCAGGATTTCCTTCAGTTGCAAAACGGCCACTGTACTCGGTTCTGGATACAACTAAAATTAAAGAAACATTCCACATCAACATCCCGGGCTGGAAAGACAGCCTGCATCACTGCCTGCATCGCTTAAAATAAATCAGCTACGAATCACACCAGCCTTCACTAATAAGTTTCCATTAATTTTTTTGGTGTAATTCGTAGTGAGCCTTTATTGGTTGATATCTTTTCCTTCCATCAGCATCGGGATATATTTTTCCAGCGCATCTTTATTGCCTTTATCGGGCGCCTGCAGCTGTGCAGCTTTTGCGTACTTCAATGCATTCTTATAATCGCCATTGGCTGAATAGCCACGCATCAATCCCATATTAGTAGTAAATATATTTGGATTTTTTTGAGCATTCAGTTTAAACGCTTCTAATGCTAATGCAGGTTTTTTATCTCTTAATAATTGTCTTCCATAAGCGTGCAGTTCCTGCATTGTTGCCATAGGCATTGCTGCTTTCATCAAAGTATCTGCCTCTGCACCACGACCCAGTTTACCCAACACAGACGCTTTGGCACTGAGTGTTCTGAAATTCTTTTGTCCAACAAATACACCACCCATCGCATAATCGCTCCATTGCAATGCTTCGTCTAAATTAGTATTGTGTTGTACACAAAAATCAATGGCTTCTACCCATGATTCCCATTTGAACCCCTTATCACTTCTTAATTCTTTTCTGAATGATTCCAGTTGAGTCTTCACATAATCCACTTCTATCTTAAAAGGTATTTTTAATTTTTCCCAGATCAATGCTACTGTAGCGCTGTTCTCCTTTTCGTCCATGAATTCATATTTCAGCCGCTCTACAGATTCTGATAATGGAGCAGTTTTTACAGTTACTCTTAGTGCATCTTCTTTAGGATCATAAAAGAACGAGCCCCATGAAGTTGAATTATTGCTGAAAATAATTGTAGCATCATCATCGCCCATTGCAAAGAATAAAGCATAAGTACCCGCTGCCAATAGTTTTCCTTCAACCATAACATCAGTGCTTACGGTTATGGTGGTATTTTCATTAGCACCCCCACGCCAGGGAGCAGCCTTACTGGTACCAAAGCCAAGATCAATAAAACCTTTATGTACCAATTGGCCCCATATCTTTCCTTCCCTGCCTTTTACAGCCGGGCGGTCATAATGGATGGTCACGTCGGTGATACCTATCCGTTCACTAACAGATGCCTTTTTATTACCGCCGTCTGCAATTGTTGTAAGGTTTTGTGCAAAAGAAAAAACAGAAACGAGTAGCATGGTAATGCTTAACAATAATTTTTTGTGCGACATAGCAGTTGATTTAGTTCTTAAATGTAAGCACATAAAAAAAGTATTGCTACAAATTAATGATGAATGGCAAAAGGCCTTTACCGGCAGCAAATGGTGATAAGGCGATTGTGGGAAAAAGCCCGAGGTTCTTTCTTTACAAGATAGCAATGCCAGAGCTTATTTCATCGTAAAGCCTTCCAGGAATTTTGTAGTAAAGTTACCGCTTCTGAAATCTTCATTGCGCATCAGTTGCTGGTGAAAAGGGATAGTGGTCTTTACCCCCTCGATCACGTATTCGCTCAATGCCCTGCTCATGGTGCTGATGGCTTCCTCACGGGTTTGGGCAACCGCAATTAATTTAGCGATCATACTATCGTAATAAGGAGGTATCACATAACCCGCATAAACATGGCTGTCGATACGTACCCCATGCCCGCCCGGCTGGTGCAGCACGGTTATCTTACCCGGGCTGGGACGGAAATCATTGTACGGATCTTCTGCATTGATGCGGCACTCGATAGCATGCATCTGGGGATAATAGTTTTTACCGCTCACTTTCTCTCCTGCTGCAATCTTTATCTGTTCTTTGATCAGGTCGTAGTTGATGACCTCTTCTGTTACACAATGTTCTACCTGTATCCTGGTATTCATTTCCATGAAGTAGAAATTACGGTGTTTATCTACCAGGAATTCTACCGTACCAACACTTTCATAATTAATGGCCGAAGCGGCTTTAATTGCAGCTTCTCCCATCCTTTCCCTCAATTCCGGTGTCATAAATGGTGAAGGGGATTCTTCTACCAGTTTCTGGTGGCGTCGTTGTATTGAACAGTCCCTTTCACTTAAATGAGACACATTACCATATTGGTCACCTGCTATCTGTATCTCGATATGGCGTGGCTCTTCAACAAATTTTTCCATATAGATCCCATCGTTCTTAAAAGATGCAGCTGCTTCTGTTTTGGCATTATCAAATGCTTTTTCAATTTCACTTTCCTCCCATACCACCCGCATGCCTTTACCACCACCACCGGCAGTAGCTTTTAATATAACGGGATAGCCTACCTCTTTTGCAACTGATTTGGCGTGCGCCACACTTGCCAGCAAACCTTCTCCGCCGGGTACAACCGGAACACCGGCTTTTATCATGGTTTCCTTGGCGGTGATCTTATCTCCCATGGAATTGATCATGTCGGGGGTAGGGCCGATGAATTTTATCCCATGATCGCCGCAAATTTTTGCAAACTTGCTGTTTTCTGCCAAAAAACCATAACCTGGATGAATGGCATCTGCATTGGTGATCTCGGAAGCGGCCATGATATGTGCCATGTTCAGGTAACTGTCTGCACTGGCTGGTTTACCAATACAAACGGCTTCATCAGCGAATTTTACATGCAAACTATCTTTATCAGCCGTAGAATAAACAGCTACGGTCTTAATACCCATCTCCCTGCAGGTACGCAATACACGAAGCGCAATTTCTCCTCGGTTGGCAATCAATATTTTTTTGAACACGGGTAATTAATTAAGAATTAAAAAATCAGAAAAAGCAGCCGTAATTTTTGGTTTTGAATTTTTACTTAAGAAGGATCTACGAGAAATAACGGCTGATCATACTCTACCGGGCTCGCATCTTCCACCAATACCTTAACGATCTTTCCCTTTATCTCACTTTCTATTTCATTAAAAAGTTTCATAGCCTCGATGATACAAACCACTTTACCAGGAATAACCTCATCACCTACACTTGCAAAGATCGGTTTCCCGGGTCCTGCCTGGCGATAAAAAGTGCCGATCATCGGGCTTTTAATGGTTACCAGGTTATCGGCCTTGGGTTCGGCCGCTTCTTTTTTTGCCGGTGGTGTAGTTGCCTGTTGTGCTGGGGGAGCAGTATAAGCAGGAGCCGAAGGACTGCCTGCAATTATGTGTTGTACGGGGTCTTTCTTTTGCTTGACTGTTATTTTAACGCCTTCCTCTTCGATCGTGATCTCACCTATATTTGTTTTGTTGATGAGCTTAACTAATTCCTGGATTTGCTTGATGTCCATGTATAAAGATTAAGTGGTTAATTCTGGTTAAATAATCGGAGAGCTAAGATAGTAAATGATTATCCAAACTACCAAGTAATAAAAATTAAAAACGTTGAAAAAAGGGCATTTTTTGGTAAAAAACACTAAAAAAAGGGTGAAAATGGGTGAAATTAAGCCAAAATGAATAAAAATTAAAAATGGGTACCGGCCTTAACCGATACCCATTTTCTAAAATAATTTTACTTTAATTAGCAGGCTGATTTATTCTTTAACCCTTTCTACATAATCACCGGTCTTGGTGTTCACCCGTATCAGTTCGCCCTCATTCACAAACAAGGGAACATTCACGGTTGCCCCGGTCTCCACTGTTGCAGGTTTTAATGTACGGGTTGCAGTATCCCCTTTCATTCCCGGTTCGCTATAGGTAACCAGTAACACGATCTTATCGGGCAATTCAACACCCATTGGCAGATCGGTCTCCCCATTAATCAGTACCGAAACTTCCTGCCCGTCCTTTAAGAACCTGGGGGCATCCACCATATTTTCGGGTACGGTGATCTGCTCAAAAGTCTCCGTATCCATGAAACTATACCCCGTATCATCCTTGTATAAATACTGGTAAGTTTTTTTCTCTACCCTTACCGGAAAGATTGTTTCTCCGCTGTTCCAGGTAAGTTCAATAGTGCGGTTATTATCCACGCCTTTTAATTTTGCCCATACTTTTGCTGCCGCACGGGCGGTTTTATTCTGCCCGAATTCTATTACCGTATAAAGGCTCCCATCTACTTTTATGATGAGTCCTGAGCGCATATCTGCTGTAGTTGCCATAATATTATTTTTATCCCGATACTTTCGGGAGGGTGCAAAAGTAGAGGAAATTTTCCGTTTTTAAAATCCTAAATAGCAATGTTAGGACTTAACAATCCATTACCAAACAAAAAATTTAATTTCATAAAAAATTAAGCCTTGAAAAGACTATTCTTATTATGCCTGCTTACTACCATGGGGCAATTACTTTTTGCACAGGCAGACACTTCTTTATTATACCTCCGCTTTCCCAATGTTCCACCATTCAGTATCATAAAGGTACCCGACAGTACCAAATTTGTAAAAGACGACCTGAAGAAAAAGACCGCCACTATCATTATGGTCTTTAGCCCCGATTGCGACCATTGCCAGCACGAAACCAAACAATTGACCGCCAATATCTCCCTTTTTAAAAAAGCACAGATCGTGATGGCTTCCCCATTGGATTATGCGGCAATAAAAAAATTCTATACGGACTATAATTTAGCCGATTATCCCAATATCATTATCGGCCGTGACCCCAGTTATTTCCTGGGCACTTTTTATCATATCCGTTCCTTCCCCGCTATATTTGTGTACGATAAAAAAGGGAATTTTGTTCAGGCTTTTGATGGTAGCATCCCGGTTGAACAAATTGCAGCAGTTTTATAATACAGCAACACAATTATGAAAAGGTTACCGTTGATATTGTTCTTCCTGGCGATTGCAATAAGGGGCTTTTCGCAATACGATACCATAGCACCTTGCCTTAAAACAAAAACTCTTCCACAATTCAGCCTCTTATCCATCGATTCAGTTGCTTTTACGCAGGACAAACTGGATACCGGCAAGTTCACCATACTCATGTTATTCAATCCTGAATGTGAACATTGCCAGAAACAAATGGAAAAGTTTTTATCGATAGCAGAGTTTTATGGCCCGGTTCAACTGGTACTCATCTCCATAGAAACTTTGGAAAACACCAGGCATTTTTACAACCGATACCATCTTGACCGATACCCCTTTATTCATATCGGCAAGGATTTTAAAAGGTTTTTCATTAGTTATTTCAGGGCCGAAACCATCCCCGTGCTGGCATTTTATGATAAAAAGAAAAGCCTTGTGCTTTTTAAACAGGGCGATGCCAGTGAGAGTGAGATACGGGAAGCGCTAAAATAAATTGCGGCTTTACAATCAATAGAAAAATTTTATCATTTACCTTTGCAGCGCAAATAAATTTTCCCATTCATAAATTTTTATCAATGAAAATAACTGTTGTAGGTGCCGGCGCAGTAGGCGCAACCTGTGCGGATAATATTGCCCGTGCCCAATTATGTGATGAACTGGTTTTACTGGATATTAAAGAAGGTATTGCTGAAGGCAAGGCAATGGACATGATGCAGACCGCTACCCTTTTTGGATTTGACACCAAGATCACGGGCAGCACCAATGATTATTCCATAACAGCCGGCACCGCAGTGGCAGTGATCACTTCCGGGATACCACGTAAACCGGGTATGACAAGGGAAGAACTGATCGGTATCAATGCAGGAATTGTAAAGACCGTTACTCAAAATATTTTACAGCATTCCCCCGATGCCATCATCATCGTGATCAGCAACCCGATGGATACCATGACTTACTTGGCGTTAAAATCAAGTGGTTTGCCAAAGAACAGGATCATTGGTATGGGTGGGATTTTGGACAGCAGTCGTTTTAAATATTATTTATCTACAGCCATTGGTTGTACTGCAACTGACCTGCAGGCGTTAGTAGTTGGCGGTCATGGTGATACCACGATGATACCTCTGTCGAGATTAGCCACTTACCAGGGAAGCCCCGTTGCCAATTACCTTAGTGAAGATGCTTTAAAAAAAGTGGTAGCTGATACCATGGTTGGCGGAGCAACTCTTACCGGGCTATTGGGAACATCTGCATGGTATGCCCCTGGTGCAGCCGGTGCAGCTCTCGTAGAAGCCATTGTACGGGATGAGAAGAAATTATTTACCTGCTGTGTTTACCTTGATGGTGAATATGGTCAAAAAGATATCTGCATAGGCGTTCCCGTTATCATTGGAAAAAATGGCTGGGAAAAAATTATTGATTATAAATTAACTGCCGATGAACAGGCCGCATTTGACAAGAGCGCTGTAGCGGTGCGGAATATGAATGAAGTATTGAGCACGTTATAATTAATTAAATTGTTTTTATATAAAATGCCCCGGAAATCCGGGGCATTTTATATGTCAGTCGTGTTTAATTTACCCCGTCAGTAACCATCTCCTTATTAATCTTCATCACCAGTCCCTGTAATACTTTACCCGGGCCGCATTCTGTAAAATGCATAGCCCCGTCGGCGATCATGGCTTCCACACTTTGTGTCCATCTAACGGCACCGGTTAACTGATCAATCAGGTTCCTTTTTATTTCAAGCGGATCGGTAACAGCCCTTGCCACTACATTCTGGTAAACCGGGCAGGAAGCAGCGTGAAAGGCTGTATCCTCTATCGCAGCAGCCAGTTCTTCTTTTGCGGGTAACATTAACGGTGAGTGAAAAGCCCCGCCTACGGGTAATACAAGTGCACGTTTTGCTCCGGCAGTTTTCATTCTTTCACAAGCCACCTCAATGCCTTTTACTGAGCCGCTGATCACTAACTGGCCGGGGCAATTATAATTTGCTGCTACCACCACTTCGCCCGTCTCTGCCTGCACAGCAGCACAGATCTCTTCTACTTTATCATCTGCCAATGCCAATACCGCAGCCATGGTAGACGGAGTTAATTCGCAGGCTTTTTGCATAGCTTTTGCACGGATGGAAACCAATTTCAATGCATCCGCAAAATGAAGGGAATTATTGGCAACCAGTGCGGAGAATTCGCCCAGTGAATGCCCGGCTACCATTGCCGGCTTTGCACCATGTATTGTTTTAAAGGCAATGACAGCATGTAAAAAAACAGCGGGCTGTGTAACATTGGTTTGTTTTAACGCCTCGTCAGTGCCGTTGAACATGATGTCAGCAATATTGAATTGCAGGATATCATTGGCTTCTTCAAATAATTCTTTTGCTAGCGGGTTATTCTCATATAAACTTTTCCCCATCCCGGAAAATTGCGATCCCTGGCCGGGAAAAATATAAGCATGCGCCATCGTTAGTTGTTTAGAATACAAATAAAGGGAAAATTCCTGAAGTGATGTGGAGAACATAAGGGTTGCAAGTGGTGAGCCTTTATAGAAAAAGCCATCTCCTACTTAATCCTGCAACTTTTCTAATGCAGTTTTGCACTGATTAATTTCACAAACTCGCTCCTGGTCTCATTCTTCGAAAACTCGCCCCAAAAAGCAGAAGTAGTGGTTACAGAGTTTTGTTTTTGTACGCCCCTCATCATCATACATAAATGTGATGCTTCAATTACAACCGCAACCCCCAGCGGATTAAGTGTATCTTTTATCGAATTTAATATCTGGTGGGTCAATCTTTCCTGCACCTGTAAGCGGCGGCTAAATACATCTACTACTCTTGCGATCTTACTTAACCCTGTAATATAACCGTTGGGGATATAGGCTACATGTGCTTTACCATAAAAGGGCAGCATATGGTGTTCACACATGCTGTACAGTTCAATATCTTTTACAATGATCATCTCGCTTACATCCTCATGAAATTTGGCAGAATTTAAAATTCCATTCGCATCCATGTGATAGCCCTGGGTAAAGTACTGCATTGCTTTGGCGATACGTTCAGGAGTTTTTTGCAGGCCTTCCCGATCAGGATCTTCGCCCAATAAGGAGAGGGTTTCCCGGTAGCTCTTCATCAGTCCCAATGTAGTTTCTTCGCTGTATTGCTCTACTTTCTTGTATGCCATCAGTTAAATTTTATTTTTATAGAAGCTATTCACCATAATATTCCACGTATATCCTTGGTGTTTCATTTAATTTTATACAGTGCAGTTGTACACCTTCGGCTTTTAACACCGGTTCCAGTTGTCCCCAGATGGCAATCGTCAGGTTCTCTGCAGTAGTAAATTTTCCCTTCATAAAATCTACATCAAGGTTCAGGTTCTTATGATCGATCTTATCGCAAACATATTCCCTGATGATCTGGCTCAGGCGCTTTGCATTAAAAATAAAACCTGTATCGGGCAATGTGTTACCCTTAATGGTTACAAATACTTCGTAATTATGCCCATGCCAGTTTTCATTAGAGCATTTACCAAAAACTTCCGCATTTTTTTCATGCGTCCAGTCGGGATTCCACAATTTATGGGCCGCATTAAAATGCTCCACCCTTGTCAAATAAACCATATTATCATTTTTTGCAAAGGTAGTATTTAAGCGCTAAAGCATTTATAACAGCAATCCGTAAAAAAAGTTCAAATTTGCAGAATGCAAATTCTATTGATAGCAGCTACATCTGAAGAAGTAAGACCATATATTACAACCCATACAGGTACAGATGTATTGATAACCGGTGTAGGCGTTCCGTCAACCATTTATCATTTACAGGAAAGGCTGCAGCAACTCGATTATGACCTTGTTATCCAGGCCGGTATTGGCGGAAGTTTTACCGATAAGATATGCCCCGGCAGGGTAATATTGATAAAACAGGATATTTTCGGCGATCTGGGAATGGAAGAAAAAGAAAACTTTAAAACAATATTTGAAGAAGGATTTGCTGATGGGAATGAATTTCCTTTTGAAAAAAGCTGGTTGGTTAATCGGCATGAGATCTTTCAAACCTCATCATTAGCTGCAGTAAAAGCGGTGACAGTAAACAAGGTCACAGACAATACCTTACAAAAACAACAATTGCTCAATAAATTTTCTCCACAGGTAGAAAGTATGGAAGGCGCTGCTTTGCATTATGTATGCCTGCAGGAAAAAATACCTTTTTTGCAGGTCAGGGCTATTTCCAATTATGTAGGGGAAAGAGATAAAACGAAATGGAAGATGAAAGAAGCGATCATTAACCTTAATGCAGAACTGGAAAAACTGATCAAACAATTAATTAAATAAACCGTTAAATGTATGTACCAATTAACGGATATACCCATTACCCAATTAACGGATCAACATGAACCTCACCCTCGGCTTCTCACCCTGTCCTAACGATACTTTTATTTTTGATGCACTGGTCAATAATAAAATTGATACCGGCGGATTAAAATTTGAAGTGGCATTGGAAGACGTGCAGACACTTAATCAATGGGCAATAGAAGACAGGCTCGCTATTACCAAACTCAGTTACGGGGTATTACCCCTGGTGCTCGATAAATACATTGTTTTAAATAGCGGCAGTGCGCTGGGAAGGGGCGTTGGGCCTTTGTTAATATCGAACAAGGAACAAGGGATGATGAATGTAGGATTAAATACAGTTGCAATACCCGGTGAACATACAACGGCACATATGCTTTTTTCAATGGCCTATCCTGATGCTAAACAAAAAATATTTCTCCGCTACGATGAAATAGAAAATTTTGTTGCTGCAGGTAAAGGATTAGGAGTTATCATTCATGAAAATCGCTTTACTTATGAACAAAAGGGATTAAAAAAGATCATTGACCTGGGTGATTA
>JAYWAN010000005.1:0-7658 GCA_043782405.1 Chitinophagaceae bacterium | reverse complement strand
TTCTTCCAATGAAAGCTGCTTTTTGGAACCCGGTCTCATAACGCAATGCATCACTCTGTCCAATGGCGTTTTTTGTAAAGGCCAGTTCATCTGCAGTGATACCGCCACTTGCATAGTTCCTGATATCCTTCATAGTTTCTATCAATGCACTGTCTGTTGCATCTGCCCTGATGCCTGCGCTGAATGTGTAATTGCCACTGTATTCATCACTGCTGAAAACAGAACGGGCGCCATAAGTCCAGCCCTTGTCTTCCCTGAGGTTCATGTTAAGACGACTGTTGAATGATCCACCCAATACGTAGTTCATCACGTTCGACTTGAACCATTCACCGGTTGGATCAAACTTCATACCTGTTACATAGCCCACCCTGAATTCTGTTTGTGCTGCTTTGGGCACATCTACGAGGTAGATCTTTGTCTTTTCAACTGCGGGCGGGTTACCGCTTTTTAGCAGGTTTATTTTTTTATTGGGTAGTTTATTCAGGAACGTTAATTTGGGTTCTATCTCTGCCTGGGTGATATCACCTACCACTACCACTTTGGTATCCTGCGATGTCATATAATTATTGTAATAATCCTGTACATCTTTTAGTTTCAGGTTGCCAATAGTGTATTCAGTTCCGCTTTGGCTAAGTCCCCAGATATTATCATAACCCGCATTTAATTTATCATACACGGCAGTTGCAATCATTGCCGGTACTGATTTCATTCTTTTAAAACTCTCTATAGTTTGTTTTTGTATACGGTCGAATGATTCGGCAGTAAAATTCGGGTTCAGCATCCTTTCTTCCAGCAGTTCCATTGTTTTGTCGATATTCTTTTTTAAACACTGAACATTAAAGGTCATGTTGTTTAAACCAGTGCTCACCGAAATAGTGCTGCCTAATTTCTGCAATTCAACAGCCATCTGTTCTGCTGTATATTTTTTTGTATCCTCGGCCATCATATTGGCTACCATTCCTGCCAGTCCTACTTTTGAAGTATCGCCAGCCTGGGCCAGGTGACCACCTGGTATACTGATGGAGAAACTAACGATAGGTAGTTCTGTATTTTCGGTACCGATGGTTTTGATTCCATTAGGCCAGTCTTTTTTCCAGAACGGGGGCACTTTTACCACCGGATTAGGACCGTTACCAGGTATTTTGCTCCTGTCGAAATTATCAACCCCCTTTACATATTTCAATCCATCATAACCATAATTTGGTTTTACATAACCGCTGTTGTCGATAGTATAATTATCTGGGGCCGCTACCATTGCGTTCTTATCCTGCCCTTTCGTTAACACACTAACAGTTACGCTGTACTTATCCTTGACATACTCATTATATACACGCCACACATCTTCTTTGGTAACGCTTTGATACATCTTCATTATTTTGGGGATCATATTAGGGTTGCCGGTGAAGGTTTGGAAAGCAGCTAATTGGGAACCTTTACCCTGCACACTCTGCAGCCTGTTCATACTCTGTGCTTCAATGCTGCCTTTAAATTTTATGATGTCTTCATCCGTTACACCGCGTTTTTCGAATGTAAGCAAAGCTGCTTTTAATAATGAATCCATCGTACCAAGTGATTTGCCCGGGAATGGAGTGACAGAAAAACTAAACTCTCCGGCTAGTTCGGATAAATCGCTGACTGTGCTGGCGTTTAACGCTTTTTTGGGTTTAATCAATTCCTGGTAGAGGATAGATGTTTTTGATCTTCCCCCAAGTATATCTGCTAAACAGGCAAGTGCAGCCATATCTTTATCATAGTTAGGAACCGTAGGATATACTTTTGATAGTTGTGGCAACCTTGCATAGTTATCAGTGTAAGATGCATAACGGTCGCTGGTTAAAACAACTTTGGGCAGCACTGTTTTTTGAACAGCGGGGCATTGGGGAATAGAGCTGAAATATTTTTCAGCCATTTTTAATACATCAGCTACCTTAACATCTCCTGCAACAGTAAGTGTTGCATTGTTAGGACCATACCACCTTAAAAAAAAGTTTTTAAGGTCATTCACACTTACCCTGTTCAGGTCTTCAACATAGCCAATAGTTAACCAGCTATACGGATGCCCGTAGGGATAAAGATTTTTTGCACTAAACTCACCTGTTAAACCATAAGGTCGGTTATCATAATTTTGACCGCGTTCATTCTTAACGGTGCTGCGCTGGTTCTCAAATTTTTCCTGTGTAACAGCATCAAGTAAAAAGCCCATGCGGTCTGCTTCCAGCCACAGCATTTTTTCGAGTTGATTGCTTGGTGCCGTTTCAAAATAATTGGTACGGTCCTCGTTGGTACTCCCATTCAATGTACCCCCGGCTTCAGTAACCACTTTAAAATGCTGGCCTTTAGTAACATGGTCACTTCCCTCAAACATCATGTGTTCAAAAAAATGGGCAAAGCCGCTTTTACCGATCTCTTCACGTGCACTGCCTACATGATAGGTCACGTCTACATACACGATAGGGTCACTATGATCTTCGTGAATTATAATGGTAAGGCCATTGGGCAAAACATATTTTTGGTAAGGGATAATGATCTCGCCCCCCTTCTTTTCTACCTTTTCTACCAGTTTGGCCTGGCTAAATGCTGTTTGCGAGATAATAAACAGCGAGGCGATAATGGCAATTAACTTTATACGCATAATATATTTTTTTGAACTTCAAATAAACATAAAAAGGCTCAACAATCGCCGCCTTTTATCAAATAAATAAATTTTAACCCGTTGGCGCCATTTTAACCACATGCCCCAGGAGCTGGATACTTCACTTTATCATAATTTTGACATGTACGGACAATGAATAAATATAACTTCGCAAAAAAACAATCATGATAAAGAACCACGAAATAGATTACAAAATTTATGGAGAAGAACTCCAGTTTGTAGAGATAGAACTTGATCCCAATGAAACGGCCGTTGCCGAAAGCGGTGCCTTCATGATGATGGAGGATGGTATTGAAATGCAAACCATGTTCGGTGACGGCAGCCAGCAACAGGACAATAGCTTGTTGGGAAAATTATTCAGCGCCGGTAAACGCCTGCTGGTGGGGGAAAGCCTGTTCATGACTGCATTTACCAATACCGGGCAGGGGAAAAAGAAAGTAAGTTTTGCGGCACCTTATACCGGTAAGATCATCGTGTTTGACCTGAGCCAGCTGGGCGGAAAGATCATTGCACAAAAAGATGCATTCTTATGCGCAGCCAAGGGTGTAAGCATTGGTATTGAATTTCAGAAAAAACTGGGCACGGGTATTTTTGGCGGCGAAGGGTTCATTATGGAAAAACTGGAAGGTGATGGATTATGCTTTGCACATGCAGGCGGTTATGTTATAGAAAAAGAATTGCAGGCGGGCGAATTATTAAAAGTGGACACAGGTTGCGTTGTAGCTTATACAGCCGGCGTTGATTTTGATATCGAATTCATCAGGGGTATCAAGAACTGGATGTTTGGCGGCGAAGGGTTATTCTTTGCGATATTGAAAGGCCCTGGAAAAGTATGGTTGCAGTCATTGCCCATCAGTCGTTTGGCAGGGCGCATCATTGAATACGGTACTTTTAAACGTAAAGAAGAAGGAGGTATTTTGGGAGGGTTGGGTAATTTATTGGATGGAAAAGAATAAAGGAAGGTTTGCAAAATTTTTCAACCGGCCGGGCCATAAGCCCGGCTTTTTTATAAAAAAATTTGGATGTATCATTTGTTTAATCGTATATTTGCGATATATAATAAATAAGATGGCCATCCACAAGAAAGAAGCATTTACACAAAAGGAGCAGGACCTGGCGGAATTTGCCAAGGCACTTGCCCACCCGGCACGTATTGCCATTTTAAAAGTATTGGCGCAACGGAATGAATGCATTTGCGGTGAGATAGTGGAGATACTGCCCCTGGCACAAAGTACCGTAAGCCAGCATTTAAAGGAATTAAAAAATGCAGGGTTGATCGATGGCAGTATTGACGGCCCACGCAGTTGTTATTGTATTAACTGGAAAGCTTTTGAAAAATTTAATGCTGAGTTCAGTCTTTTATTCAATAACCTGAAATTGAAGAACGAGAAAGCCTGTTGTTAGAAAAAATTATGACAATAAAAAATATAGCTATGAACAGCGATCAAACCGTTAAAGAACTCGTAAGAGAAAAGTATACCGCAATTGCAGAGCAGGGCAAAGACCAGAATGCTGCTTCCTGTTGTGGTGCAACATCATCCTGCTGCGGTGATGAAGTGTATAACATTATGGCCGATGATTACACAAAGTTGGATGGCTATAACCCAGATGCAGATCTTGGCCTGGGCTGCGGACTGCCCACTGAATTTGCAAAGATCAAAGCAGGAGATACTGTAATTGACCTGGGAAGCGGTGCAGGAAATGATGCTTTTATAGCCCGCCGCATCGTAGGAGAAAATGGTAAAGTATTGGGTATTGATTTTACGGAAGCAATGATCGCAAAGGCAAGAACGAATGCCCAAAAACTGAACTTTAATAATGTTGAGTTCAGACTTGGTGATATTGACGACATGCCTGTTACTTCAAATTATGCTGATGTAATTGTGAGTAATTGTGTTTTGAACCTGGTGCCCAATAAATACAAAGTGATCAGTGAAATATTTAGGGTACTTAAACCCGGTGCACATTTTTCCATTTCTGATATCGTGCTGGAAGGAGCGCTTCCGGGCAAATGGAAAGAAGTGGCAGAATTTTATGCTGGTTGTGTAAGTGGTGCAATACAAAAGCAGGTATACCTTGAAATGATCATTGAAGCAGGATTTGAAAATATTGTTTTGCAAAAAGAAAAAGAGATCATTATCCCGGATGCTATCTTAAAAAATTATTTAAGTGATGAAGAAATTGCAACTTATAAAAAGAGTAATACAAAGATCACCAGCATTACCGTATATGCGGAAAAACCTGCCTGTCCGGTAGGCAGGCCTGCCTACCGGACAGGCAGGCCTGCAAAAGATGAAAGGAATTGTTGCGAACCCGGGAGCGGATGCTGCTAAAATCTAACCACTTTGCCAAAGTTTTACCGGAAATATGAAAAAGAAAATACTTTTTGTCTGCATTGAAAATTCCAACCGCTCACAAATGAGCCAGGCTTTTGCAATAATGCACGGTGGAAAGAATATTGAAGCCTATAGCGCCGGCAGTAAACCGAGTGGTACCGTAAATCCCAAAGCTATTGCAGCAATGAAGGAACTGGACTATGATCTTAGTAAACATGATAGCAAAAGCCTGGAGGAAGTAAAACAATTTGCACCCTTTGATGCAGTGGTAACCATGGGTTGCGGCGATGCCTGCCCCTGGATGCCTGCAAAAAAAATCATCGACTGGCAAATACCCGATCCAAAACAGTTGAGCCCCCGGCAATTCAATGTAGTAAGGGACCTTATTCAAAAAAAAGTAAAAGAACTGCTGGCTGCATTATAAAAATACCTCACATTTTGTGAGGCATTTAAGATCTTTTCTCCCAGTTTTTTCACAAATTAATTCCTGCTGCTCAGTTTAGAAAGCAAACGCAATATCTCGAGGTACAACCAAACTATTGTAACCAACAAACCAAATGAACTATACCATTCCATGTATTTTGGTGCACCCAGTTCAGCACCTTTTTCGATCATATCAAAATCAAGGATCAGGTTCAGTGCTGCAATAGCCACAACAAAAAGAGAAAAACCAATTCCCATTGCGGTGCCCTCATGTAAAAAAGCGATATCAATTCCAAATGCCCTAAGCACCAGGGTTAGCAGGTAAAATATTGCAATTCCGGCCGTAGCAGTGATAATAACAGCCCTAAATTTTTCCGTAGCTTTTATTATCCTGAAACTATACAACAGATACATTGCAATAGCTACACCAAAAGTCAATCCAACCGCATTGATGATCAGGTTAGGCGCTTTTTCTGCAAATGCTGCATTATAATAAGCTGATATGGCACCCACAAACAAACCTTCCAGTAATGCATAGGCCGGTGCTAGATAAGGCGACCATTCTTTTTTGAACATGATGATAATAGCTACTACAAGTCCGCCCAAAGCTCCGATCCATATCAATGGTTGTACATTACCTCCTCCTGCAAATTCTTTCCAGGAATAAAAAGCAGTACCCATCACCATTAAAAATAAAAACCCAAACTTGTTGAGCGTACCACGCACTGTCATGGCATTTTCATGCGTAACCACCTGGTCCAGTACCGTGTCTTTAAACCTCTTCTCCGATAAAGTTGGATTACCTGATTTAAATAAAGCCATAGTTATAAAATTTAGGATATAAAATTACTGATTAATTCAATAAAATGAAATGTTAAGTTTTCGCAAACGGATATTTATTCCCAGTAGCGAACTTCCTTATCTTTGCCGCATGGAGCAATTGTTACAGCAAATTGACAGTTACAAAAAAGAGATCACCGCCTGGCAGGATGGCGATGCAGAGGTTTTCCGCATCAAATACCTTGGCACAAAGGGTTTGGTAAAGACCATCATGGGGGAGATGAAGAATGTGGCCCCCGAAAACAAAAAAGCGGCCGGGCAGCTTTTAAATGAGTTCAAACTTTTTGTTGAAGAAAAATATACCCAACTTAAATCTACTACCGGCAACCCGGCACTAACAGCTGTGGACTCGATAGATTTCACGCTGCCTGGGGATGCCCTGCCGCTTGGCTCAAGGCATCCCATCAGCCTGGTTAAAAATAAAGTGGTTGCGGTTTTTCAGCGTTTAGGCTTTGCCGTTGCAGAAGGCCCCGAGATAGAAGATGACTGGCATAATTTTACTGCACTCAACCTTCCCGAAAATCACCCGGCGAGGGATATGCAGGATACATTCTACATTTCACAGAACCCCGACTGGTTATTGCGTACACATACCTCAAGCGTACAGGTGCGTGAAATGGAAAAAGGGAAATTACCCATTCGCATCATTTGCCCGGGAAGAGTATATCGTAATGAAACCATCAGCGCTAGGGCGCATTGTTTTTTTCACCAGGTAGAAGGTTTATACATTGCCGAAAATGTTTCCTTTGCCGACCTTAAACAGACCCTTTACTTTTTTGTGCAGGAAATGTTTGGTGCAACGGTGAAAGTCCGTTTTCGCCCATCTTACTTTCCATTCACTGAACCCAGTGCCGAGATGGATATCAGCTGCCTGATCTGTGGCGGAGATGGTTGCAGCGTTTGCAAAAAAACCGGTTGGGTAGAGATACTGGGATGCGGTATGGTACACCCCAATGTACTGGACAATTGCGGTATCGACAGCAACAAGTACACTGGCTTTGCATTTGGCATGGGGATAGAACGTATCACCATGCTGAAATACCAGATAAAAGACCTGCGCCTGTTCAGTGAAAATGATCAGCGGTTTTTGAAACAGTTTACCAGTGCGGTATAAACCCCAAACCCCTAAAGGGGCTTTTGAAGAATGACAATTTGATATGCATTTGTTTTATTCAGTGTCTGGCTTAGTAATATTTTAACAGTAACAAGTTAAATGGGTTTCAATTTTTTTATACACTTTAAAACTAAGTCCCCCTTTAGGGGACAGGGGTATGCCTCAACCAATTAATACCATCTGCGTGATCGGTGCCGGCACCATGGGTAGCGGCATTGCTCAGGTTGCAGCGCAAAGCGGCTTCTATACATTATTATTTGACATCAATACCGAAGTGCTGGAAAAGGGAAAG
>JAYWAN010000004.1:0-20257 GCA_043782405.1 Chitinophagaceae bacterium | reverse complement strand
CAGCACCGGGTGGTAAATCAACACTGGTACAATCCGTGATATCGCCAAACAGTTTATTGGTGAGTAATGAAGTGATCAGGACAAGGGTGAATGTTTTGGCAGAAAATATTACCAAGTGGGGAGCAGCAAATGTTATTGTTACCAATAACGACCCGGCCGATTTTCAACGCCTCGAAAATTATTTTGATGTAATAGTTGTTGATGCCCCCTGCAGCGGCAGCGGCTTATTCCGCAAAGATCCTGCAGCAGTAGAAGAGTGGAGCGAACAAAATGTAAACCTTTGTAGCCAGCGCCAGCAAAGGATATTGGCAGATACCATGCAGTCATTAAAAACTGGTGGTGTTTTAATTTATTCCACATGTTCCTATTCTGCAGCAGAAGACGAAGACATTGCAGACTGGTTGGTCCAAAACGGTCAACTGTCATCTCTCCGCTTCCAACTCAATGCATCATGGAATATCGTTGAAACGGTTTCCCCTCATCATAACTGTTATGGCTACCGCTTTTACCCGGATAAATTAAGAGGGGAAGGATTTTTTATTGCAGCATTTCGCAAAGAGCAGGTAGCCGGTACCGGTAATACCAGAAAACAAAAAAACAAACAGCAAAAATTCCCGGCCAATGAAATTGATATCATCCGGCCTTATTTGAAAGATACTGCCGGCTTTTTCTTCATCAAACAAAATGATGAAGTGATTGCCCTGCCGCTGGAATTCGAGAACGACCTGTCAATTGTTCAATCAGCACTTTATATAAAAAAAGCAGGAGTAAAACTGGGCACAATTATCCGCAATGAATTGATCCCTCACCACGAACTGGCCATGAGTACCATAATTGCTGATGGTGTGCGCCGTATAGAAGTTGATAAGGCAACCGCCCTGCAATACCTTCGGCGTGCGGTGATGGAATTAGCAACCGATGGCACAGGCTGGGCCCTCATCACCCACGAACAATTACCCCTGGGCTGGATAAAAATTTTACCCCACCGCATCAATAATTATTACCCTGCAGCCTGGCGCATTCTTAACAAATGATACTTGCCCATAATCAACAAATTTCTGCATCTTTGCACCGAAAATTTAAAGTGCATGAAGCTGATCTTATTATTTCTTTTTAGTTGTCCATTCTTTGCAGCAGCACAGGATAAGGACCTTATGGTGGAAGGCAATTCCCCCAATCTCTACTTAAGCCATACAGTGGCAGCAAAAGAAAATTTTTACAGCATCGGAAGATTATATAATGTAAGCCCCAAGGAAATTGCCCCATTCAATAAACTGCAACTGGAAAAAGGCCTTAACCCCGGCCAGGTGATAAAGATACCCTTGGGAAAATCAAATTTTTTCCAGGGAGGCGCAGCTGCAGATGATGAAACCATGATACCGCTTTACCATATTGTTCAGGAAAAAGAAGGTTTATACCGCATTGGTATCAATCACAATAAATTACCGGTGGAAACCTTAAAGAAATGGAACCATATCAAGGCTGATGCCGTAAGCAAAGGATCAAGACTGATCATTGGATACTTAAAAGTGAAGAAGGACCAGTCGGCGTTGACTGCAAAAGCAGAAAAGAAGGAAGCCGTATTGGTGCCGGAAGAAAAAAAACCGGTGAACAGTGATCCCGATACGGTAAATACGATGGTGAAAGAATTGCCACCAGTTACGAAAGATAAAAATGAGAACCCCGTAGTTAAAACAGAAGAGAAAAAAGAAGTTATTCAGCCAAAAGAGAATACACCGGTAGTTCCGCAAATAATAAGTGGCGCTGGTACCGATCACCAGGGCGGGGTATTTAAAAGTTTATTTGATTCGCAAACCAATGACAATCCCGCGGTGCAGGAAACAGGTATAGCAGGTGTTTTTAAAAGTACCAGTGGCTGGACCGATGGAAAATATTATTGCCTGCACAACAGTGCGGCGGCAGGTACCATCATTAAAATAACCAATACTGCGAGTGGAAAATCGATCTATGCAAAAGTGCTGGATGTAATTCCCGATATCAAACAAAATAACGTGATGCTGATCAGGATAAGTAATGCAGCTGCAGATGAGTTGGGCGCAGGCGAGATTAATTTCAACTGTACACTTAATTACTCAAAATAAATTTTATGAGGAAGATCTTTCTTTTTGCTGTTTCTACGGCATTTGTTGCTACCGCATTTGCACAGATTGACGAAAAGAAACCGGGTGAATCCTTATTTATTATCGGAAAGAATAATGCAGCTACTCCGGTGAAGAACCAGGCAATGACCGCAACCTGCTGGTGTTTTTCCACTACATCATTGGTAGAGAGCCAGTGCATAAAAAATAACCTGGGTGAATTTGACCTCAGCGAAATGTACACGGTCAGGAATATCTACCTCGAGAAAGCAAGAAATTATATCCTGCGCCAGGGGCATGCGCAATTTGGTGAAGGCGGGTTGGGGCATGATATGATAAGGGCAATTGCCACTTACGGTGCAGAGCCGGAAAGTATTTACAGCGGGTTACTGCCTGATCAAAAAATGCACAATCATGTCAAGTTATCAGCAGACCTGAAAAATTACCTGGACAGTATGCTGAAAATTAATCCGCTTCCCGTTAATTGGATCAATGGCTTTCAACGTATCCTGGACACCTCCCTTGGTATTCCACCAACCGATTTCATCTATAACGGGAAAAGATATACGCCAAAGTCATTTGCTGCAGAAGCATTAAATTTTGATGCCAATGAATATGTGAACATCACTTCGTTTACACATCATCCTTATTACGAATCATTCATTATTGAAGTGCCGGATAATTTCAGCAATGGCAGTTATTACAATTTACCATTGGATGAAATGATACAACTGGTCAAAGATGCTATAACAAATGGCTATTCTGTACTTTGGGATGCAGATGTAAGTAACAACGGTTTTATGCAGGGCCGTGGCGTTGCGTTATTGTTGGACACCAATTTTAAAGTAACCAGTAAGCGAGAATTCAATACAGGCAATATGCCTGAATTAAAATGGGATGCAGCCATGCGCCAGCAATTATATGAGAACCTCACCACGCAGGACGATCATCTTATGCATATTACGGGGATAGAAAAAACCCCGACGGGTAACTCCTTTTTCCTGGTGAAAAATTCATGGGGTGATATTGGCCCCGATCATGGCTATATCAATGTATCGGAAGCTTATTTTGCCATCAATACCATCAGCCTGATCGTACCCAAGGCGGCGTTCAGTAAAACCATGCTGGAAAAATTAAAAATAAAGTGATCAAATAATTGCTGAAAGAGACCGTCCCTGAAAACACGGGACATTAGTTGTCGAAACGGTAGCCCCTTAAAAAATCTTCAATCTTCATTCTCGTTTTCCCTTCCAGTTGCAGTTCTTTAATGGTGATATAACCGTTGGAGCAGGCGAAGCGTAAAAAACTTTTTTTATCCGTTTCAAAATTCCCGGCAAGGATAGCCGGGTGCAGACCTTCGATGCGTTCTGCTTTAAATATCTTCAGCGACCGGTCACGGAACATGGTAAAAGCACCGGGATATGGAGATAGGCCACGAATGAGGTCATAGATCTCATCCACCGTCTTCCTCCAGTCTATCTTGCATGTTTCGGTAAATAACTTGGGGGCTGTTTTTAACTTTGTATGCTCGTTTCCGTTTGGTAATGCAGACTGGGGTGTTTCGGGTAAACTGTTTTCCGAAAGTCCCTGTATGGTTTTTAGCACAAGCCCGGCACCGATTTCTTTCATCCTGTCATGCAGTTCGCCAGCGGTTTCATCTTCACCGATCGGGATTTTTTCGGATAATAAAATATTGCCCGTATCAATCTCCTGCTGTAGCTTAAATGTGGTTACCCCGGTTTCTTTTTCGCCATTGATGATGGCCCAGTTAATGGGGGCAGCGCCGCGGTATTGTGGCAGTAAGGAACCGTGCAGGTTGATGGTACCCATTGGTGGCATGTTCCATACAAGATCGGGCAACATCCTGAAAGCAACCACCACTTGCAGGTGGGCTTGCAGGGATCTTAATTGCGCTAAAAATTCAGGTGCTTTTAATTTTTCCGGTTGAAGGATGTTCAAACCTTTTTCAACAGCATATTTTTTTACAGCGCTTTGTTGCAATTGCAAACCCCGGCCTGCAGTTTTATCCGGCGCTGTAATAACGCCAACGATGGTACAACCGGCTTCCAGTAATTTTTTTAAAGAAGCTACCGCAAATTCGGGGGTACCCATGAAAATGATACGGAGATCTTTGAAGCTGTCTTTATTATTTGCTATCATCAGTTATTATTGGCAGGTGTGGTTGATAAAGGGATCACCCCTCTCAACTTCTTTAACTAACTAAAAATCCTTGTACAATAAGTATTTCTTCCTTATGGCTTTAAAATCGCTTAATGCCGGTTCCCAGCTTTTCCTGATCTCTTCTTCAGAAAACCCATTTTTTATTTGTTGTGCAAAAATATCATTACCCGCAAGTTTATTGATATAATTGGTTTTTAAAAAGAAGCTGTCCTTACCGGGGAATAATTGATAAGCGTTGATGAAATACTTCAATTGCACCTGGTAACCACCGTATTTATTACCCAGTTTTTTTAGTACCTCTTCGTTTGTACCCGACAGGTCCCATCCATAGCATCGCTGGTAAAAACATTTGCTGCTCTTGGCACCTAAATTTGGTTTGGGTGTAAATGAAAATAAATTATTTGGCATGGCAGGATGGCCGAAATACTGGAAGGGTTTATCTGTTCCCCTTCCTTCACTGAATACGGTACCTTCAAAAAAGCAGGTAGAAGGATAGAGGTAGATGCTTTGCATTTCCTTTAAATTAGGCGAAGGCATTACCGGTAAGATATATTTACTGTTATGGTCATAGTTCTTACATTTTATCACCAGTACATGAAACGGCGTGTCGGCAGTAGGGTTAGTACTTACATTGTAGGCATTGATGGCATTGGCTTCGGGCGATAACCAGTTTTCGCCAGCCAGCATCAGGGCGTATTCCCCCATCGTCATGCCATACACAATAGGAATGGGTTGCATGCCCACAAAACTTTTGAATTTCATATCCAGCACGGGGCCGTCAACATAAAAGCCATTGGGGTTGGGCCTGTCGAGGATCAATAATGGCTTATGATTTTCCAGTGCGGCTTCTAAGTAATACTGCAGGGAAGAAATATAGGTATAGAACCTTACCCCAACGTCCTGTATATCGAAGATGAGCACATCTACTTCCTTAAAGTCTTCCTTGGTTGGCTTTTTATGATTGCCATATAAACTGATTACAGGGATGCCGGTCTTTGTATCCAGTGAGTCGTTTACGTGTTCACCGGCATCTGCATCGCCCCTGAATCCATGCTCGGGCCCAAATATCTTTACCACTTTTATCCCGCTTTTTATCAAGGTATCTATAAGATTGCAACGTTTTACCATACTCGTCGGGTTAGCAAAAACGGCTACAGTTTTGCCTTTAAGCAGTGGAAGGTATACTTCCATCCGCTCGGCGCCGGGGATGATGGCTGGTCCGTTGACCCGTTGATCCGTTAATTGCGAATGAGCCGTATGATTTACTGCCAGCAGTACAATTAATAATATCCGGGTTTGATACTTCATAACTCAAATTTCACTAAAACTTTTCAATTCAAATTAATATTATCATTTAATTTGCACCCGTTCTGTGAATCATATCTTTTATTCTTCTCTTTTATGTGCTGAATATAATAGAAAAAGTATAAGAGTGATTCATTTTTCCTCTTTTATAAAAAGGAAAAATGAACCAACGGCAGTTGCCGATGAGGCCAAATAGCAGTACAACTGCCTGGCTCAATTTAAATAATAACCAATAAAAATTTAACAATGCAACAAGTAAAAGCAGGCGACCAGGTAAAAGTACATTACACCGGAAAATTGACCACTGGTGAACAATTTGATTCTTCTGCAGGAAGGGAACCCCTTGAATTTGCCGTAGGTGCAGGGCAGATGATCAAGGGTTTTGACGATGCCATGCCAGGAATGACAGTTGGCGAAAAAAAGACCATCAATATTGCACCCGAAGATGCGTATGGCCCCAGGAGTGAGGAAGCGATCATTGAATTTCCTAAAGAAAATGTACCGGCAGATATGGTACTTGAACCGGGTATGCCTTTAACTTTAAGTAATCAGCAGGGACAGCCCGTTCCGGTAATTGTGGTTGAAGTAAAAGATGACGTGATCATCTTAGATGCCAATCATTTTTTAGCCGGACAGGAGTTGATCTTTGATATTGAACTGGTGGAGATCGTTTGATATAAGGCAATAGTAAATAGGCAATAAGCAATAATGTTGAACCTGAACCATAAGAAGCTTAAAGCTTGGCAACTGGCCATTTTACTCTATAAGGAGATTTTATTGCTCGTTAGAAAATTACCTAAAGAGGAACAGTTTAACTTAATATCACAAATAAAAAGAGCGGCTTTATCGGTAAGCAATAATATTGCGGAAGGAGCTGCTCGAAAATCTGCGGTAGAAAGAAAAAGGTTTTATGAAGTGGCCCGTTCTTCTGATGTAGAAGTAGATAATTGTTTTGAAGTAATTCTATCATCTCTGTATTTGGAAAAAAGTGAAATAAGAATTGCAGAAGACCTCGTTGAACAAATTTTTAAATTATTATCTGCAATGATTGAGAATACGAAATAAATTATTGCTTATTTACTATTGCTTATTGCCTAAATTTAATACATGATAAACATCAGTCCAGACAACATTGCCGAACGTTTTATGCGTTACGTGCAAATTGATACACAAAGCGACCCAACAAGTACGGCCCATCCAACAAGTGAAAAGCAAAAAGCCCTCAGTAAATTATTATTGCGGGAATTGCAGGGCATGGGAATTACACAGTCAGATACAGATGAGTTTGGTTATGTGTATGCAACTATTCCGTCTAATAGCGATAAAAAAAATATACCCGTCATTTGTTTTTGCGCACACGTGGATACAGCACCCGATTGCAGTGGCACCCATGTAAAACCTATCCATCACCGTTATTATGATGGTGATGATATTGTTTTACCGGATGATGATACGCAAGTGCTTCGCCAGGCTGATTCACCATACCTTAAAGCACATATGAACAGTGGTATTATTACTGCAAGCGGCCTCACCTTATTGGGCGCCGATGATAAAAGCGGTGTGGCGGCCATCATGGAAGCGGCCCTGTTCTTTCTGCAAAATCCTGCGGTGAAACATGGCGATATAAAAATATTATTTACGCCTGATGAAGAAGTGGGACAGGGCACCGCAAAAGTTGATATGAAAAAACTTGGCGCACAGTTTGGCTACACCATGGATGGCGGCGAAGCAGGGAGCCTGGAAGATGAAACCTTCAGCGCCGATGGTGCAACCATTATCATTCATGGTGTTATTGTTCATCCGGGTTATGCAAAAGATAAACTGGTGAATGCATTGAAGATCGCCGGTGCCGTGCTGGATGCGCTGCCAAAAAATGAGTGGAGCCCCGAGACAACAGAAAAACGCGAAGGCTTTGTACATCCTGTTGCAGTTAACGGCATTGCCGAAAAAGCAAAAATACAATTCATTGTAAGGGATTTTACATTGAACGGATTACAACAGCACCACGACCGCCTGAAAAAAATTGCAGAGGAAACGGTTGCAAAATTCCCCGGTGCTGCAGTTGAATATGTTGCACAGGAACAATACCGTAATATGAAGGAAGTGCTGGATGGTTGCCCGCAGGTAGCAGCTTATGCAGAAGAGGCGATACAACGGGTAGGGTTAAACGTAAAAAAAGAAAGTATCCGCGGTGGCACTGATGGCAGCCGTTTCAGTTATATCGGTATGCCTTGCCCCAATATTTTCACCGGCATGCAGAATATCCACAGCAAACTGGAATGGATCGGTACAAAAGACATGGCGAAGGCGGCGGAAACGATCGTGCATTTGGCGATGATCTGGGAGGAGAAGGCTTGAGTGATTTGCAGAATCAGGAATTGAAGAAATGTACAATATTCAATATTCAACTCTCCATGTTCAAATAATGAGCATTGAATAAAAATGAAGTTCAACTTGAAAATTGAGCATTGAAAATTGATCATTGAATATTTATTTTTGACTAACTGCAGTAATTCTCTTCAAGATCGCTCTACGCTTCAATCGTAGCCCAATAAAGCTATGTTGTACAAGTGAGTGACACAACCACTGCTGCACAAAGATTTTCTGCTGGCTACCCAAAAATCATTACCTTGATAAAAAATTACAACTATGGAACAGTTAAAAGAATATTGGTGGGTCATTGTGTTGGTACTGGCCTTCCTGGGATGTTTTGTAACCATTAACCAAGGCTTTATTGGGGTGGTTACCATGTTTGGTAAATTCCGCCGTATCCTGCGGCCGGGATTGAATTTTAAACTGCCTTTCCTGGAGCAGATATACAAAAAAATAAGTATTCAGAACCGTTCGGTGGAGCTGGAGTTCCAGGCGGTAACGGTTGACCAGGCCAATGTTTATTTTAAATCGATGCTGCTGTACTCGGTGATCAATGTAGACGAAGAAACGATAAAAAATGTTGCATTCAAATTCATCAGTGACAAAGACCTTATGCAGGCATTGATACGTACAGTAGAAGGAAGTATCCGTGCTTTTGTGGCTACAAAAAAGCAAGCTGAAGTTTTGAATGTGAGGCGTGATATCGTTGAAAATGTAAAAGAACAGGTTGATGTGGCACTGGAAGGCTGGGGTTATCACTTACAGGACCTGCAGATCAACGACATTACTTTTGATGAAGCGATCATTACCAGTATGAGCAAGGTGGTTGCATCAAATAATTTAAAAGCTGCTGCTGAAAATGAAGGGCAGGCTTTATTGATCACCAAGACAAAAGCAGCCGAAGCAGAAGGTAATGCCATTAAGATAGCTGCTGAAGCCGAAAGACAAGCGGCACAATTACGCGGACAAGGTGTTGCATTGTTCCGCGAAGAAGTGGCTAAAGGTATGAGCCAGGCTGCCGAGCAAATGAAACAGGCCAACCTGGATACCAATGTAATCTTGTTCAGTATGTGGACAGAAGCGATCAAGAACTTTGCTGAGTATGGAAAAGGTAACGTTATCTTCCTTGATGGCAGCAGTGAAGGCATGGAGAAAACCATGCGCCAGATAATGGCTATGCAGCAGATGGGGGGAAAAAAATAAAATGCAGCATAGTAAAAATTGAATAGCCCCGGTCCGGGGCTTTTTTTATAGAATAATATAAAATACTGTTAACATTAACATTTTCTTATGCAGCAATTGTAGTTTTGTTTCGTTTCATTGCAAACAGATTTTTTTTTGGCACAATTATCGAAAGAGATAAATCAACAACTAAAACCAGCATCAATGTTTGATATTTTATTACAACTCGACAGCACGCACATCAGCACAGCAACAGGAGGTAAAGAATCCTTATTTTCAATTTTGGTTAAAGGTGGTATACTAATGATACCGCTCGCTTTATTCTTCGGCCTCTCCATTTTCTTCTTTATTGAAAGGCTTATCGCCATCCGCAAAGCCAGTAAGATAGAAGATAATTTTATGCCCATCATCCGCGACCATATCATCAGCGGCAATGTTACGGCAGCAAGGAGCCTTGCCAAGAATACCAATAATCCCGTGGCCAGGATGATCGACAAAGGCATCCAGCGCATCGGTAAACCTATTGATGCGATAGAAAAGAATATGGACAATGTGGGCAAGCTGGAGATATATAAGATGGAAAAAAACCTTTCCGTACTTTCCGTGATCGCCCGTATTGCGCCGTTATTTGGTTTTGTGGGAACCATCATCGGGTTAGTGATGTTGCTAAGGGAATTTGCTGCAGCTACAAATCCATCTATCACCGACATTGCAGATGCGATGTATGTAAAGATGATCACTTCGGCTACCGGCCTCATCATTGGCATACTTTCTTTTTTAGGCTACAGTTATTTAAATACACAGATCGATAAGACAGTAAACAAGATGGAATCTGCAAGTGCTGATTTCATTGATATTTTGCAGGAACCGACAAAATGAGTACACGGATTAAACGAATTACACTAATTCGTTTAATACAATTCGATCCGTGTAATTAGTAAAAATTAGTGAAATAATAATACCATGAGTTTAAGAAAACATTTAAGGGATAATCACAGTGAAGTGGATGCAGGTCCGCTCAATGATGTCCTCTTTATTTTATTGATGTTCTTTTTACTGGTATCAACACTAGCCAACCCCAATGTGGTAAAAGTGAATAATCCAAAGGGTAAAAGCGATACCAGGGTTAACCAGAATATCGTTGTTACCATAACCAAAGAACAAAAAGTGTTTATTGGCACGCAGCAAATTGATATGAACTTTATTGATTCGCTGCTGAAAAAAGAAGTTGACCTCAACAGAAAATATATTGATACGCCAACAGTTGTCCTCAATGTGGATACGTCGGCTTATTATGGTGAAGCATTTAAAATTATGGAAGCAGCCAAAAAGGCCAAGGCCAAACTGGCGGCAAATATCAAGTAGTAACGATCACCATCCGGCTTTTTCCAAAAATATCTTTTTTTATTTCAGTATTACTATGCTCCCTGTTGAATAGCATGGCCACTTCTTTTGCAAGGTCTTCATGCGTCTCCAGGAAGATCATTCCCCCGGGAAGTAAATGTGTTTTACTGAAAGCGGCTATTTTTTCATAAAAGATTAAAGGGTTCTCATCCGGTACAAACAAAGCCGTATGCGGTTCGTAGGCCACTACGTTTTTGGCCAGTTGCCCTTTTTCACTTAAAGGGATATAAGGAGGATTGCTGATGATGATATCAAATATTGGCAACCTTGTCCATTGCTTTTCATCTAAAAAATCCATTGTAATAAAATTTACCCAGGTGTTATGCTGCGCAGCATTTTCTTTTGCAAGTTCCAATGCTTTTTCACTCACATCAACAGCTGTTAATTTTGCAGCGGGCAGATTTTTTTTAATGACAATGGGTATGCAACCACTGCCGGTACCAATATCCAGTATTGCAGGATCGGTAATCTTTGATCTGCGGTTGCTGATGATTAATTCCACCAGCTCCTCTGTTTCGGGCCTGGGTATCAGCACCTGTTCATCCACTTTTAATTTAAGGTGATAAAACCAGGCTTCGCCTAAAACATACTGCACAGGTTTATGTTCCAGCAACTGTTGTAAGGCTTCGTTTAAAAGTTTAATCGTTGAATGGTTTAATGGTTGTGCAGGAGCTTTAATGATATCGGCCTTTTTAAGTGTAGCAACTTTTTCAAATACCCAATCTGTAATCGTTGTTGCTTCGCCAAGGTGATAAATGCCCTGCAGCTTTAATAGAAAATTGCGGTATGATTCTTTTATTACCATTAAGGCAAACATACTACTTCGCCCAATGATATCTATAAAATACCAATTGTAATTTGAATAAATAACCGGCGGGATTATATAATACAGGCAATTTATTTTTTGATGCGTATTTTTGCCCCTTGCCCGATCATCAATTATACATGCAACGATGCCTTCATTTGGCAGTGATGGGAGCCGGCTATACAGCACCGAACCCGATGGTGGGCGCAGTATTAGTGTATAAGGACCGCATTATAGGGGAGGGTTTTCATCAGCAATATGGCGGCCCTCATGCAGAAGTGAATTGTATCAATAGTGTTGCGGAAGTTGATTTGCCCCTTATTGCTAAAAGTGTACTGTATGTTTCACTGGAACCCTGCGCTCATTTTGGTAAAACACCGCCCTGTACTGACCTTATCATTGAAAAAAAAATCCCAACTGTTGTGATCGCATGCAGGGATAGTTATGAACAGGTAAATGGAAGAGGGATAGAAAAATTGCAGACAGCCGGGATAAATGTTATTGCAGGCATTTTAGAAAAGGAAGCACTTGAATTAAATAAACGATTTTTTACTTTTCATAAATACCACCGGCCATACATCATTTTAAAATGGGCACAGAGCAGTGATAGCATGATCGCTAATGCAGATCACTCAAGAGTATTTATTTCCAATGAATACACCAACAGGTTGGTGCATAAATGGCGCAGCGAAGAAGCGGCGATTGTAGTGGGCACAAACACGGCTTTACAGGACGACCCTGCATTAACTGCAAGGCTTTGGCCGGGGAATGATCCAATCAGGCTGGTAATTGATAGGGAATTAAAACTTCCTTCAACCTTACAATTGCTTGATGGCAAGGCGAAGACAATTGTTTTTAATGCATTGAAAAATGGTGAACAAGGAATGCTTTCCTATTGTAAGCTGGACCAGGGTGTGAATATGCTTCCACAGCTTTTAGGTGTACTTTATCAACGACAATTGATGAGTGTGATCGTGGAAGGCGGTGCAAAATTATTACAGTCTTTTATTGATGAAGGTTTATGGGATGAAGCAAGGGTGATCTGCAACGGGCAATTGATAATTGGCGATGGTATTGATACACCGGTATTGACACAGGCAAATTTGTTGAGGGAAGAAACGTTATTGACGGATAAGATCATCTATTATTTTAAAAGTGCGAATTGAAATGGCATCTCAGTTTTTCACCAGGGTCACCAAGATGATTTCACCACCTGCTTATCGGACCTGATGGCTTTGAGTTTTTTCAATGTTACCTTACCTGTATTGATTATGGCGGATAAAGAATTTTATTTTACAATTTCAAAACCGGCTGTTGCTGAATTCAAAGACAGGGGCAGTAAGTTCCTTGCCTGCGCTTATCCCATGACATCAGCTGCTGATTTTAAAAAACTGTTGCAGCAATCGAAGAAAGAGCATCCCAAAGCTGCCCACCATTGTTTTGCTTACCGGTTAGGCACAGACGAAAATATTTTTAGGGTAAGTGATGACGGCGAACCTTCAGGAACAGCGGGACGGCCCATACTGGGACAAATAGACAGCAAGCAGCTGACTGATGTACTCGTTATCGTAGTGCGTTATTTTGGCGGAACATTGCTGGGTGTACCCGGACTGATCAATGCCTATAAAACAGCTACCAGCCTGGCATTACAGGTTACCCCCGTTATTCAAAAACAAGTGGAACTAAACTATACCATTGAATTTAACTATACCCAAATGAATGAAGTGATGATGGTGATGAAACAATATAACTGTACGGTCATCCGCCAGGAAATGCAGCTTTTCTGTATTATCCATGCAGGTATCCCCAAAAACCGGTTACCCGAAGTCTTGTACCGTTTGAATGAACTGCAAAATGTTAAGGCGGAAAAAAGCAAATAATCAAACTGAAATTTGTAATTTTCCTTAAATAATCATCATGGCTGCCGAAAAAAAATATAAAACATTCTGGAGTTTCTATCATTATTACCTCACTGAACATGGCGATGTAAAGAACCGTACCCTTCATTTCATCGGCACAGGCCTTGTCATTGCCTGTTTAATAACAGGTATCATTTTACGAAACTGGTGGCTGATAGCGGTGATACCGGTTTGCGGTTATGGATTTGCATGGGTGGGGCATTTCTTTATTGAAAAAAATAAACCAGCAACATTTACCTATCCATTGTACAGCCTGGGCAGCGATTTTGTGATGTTCTGGCATATCATCACCGGGCAGGTGGGCAAAAAACTGGCAGAGGCAAAAAAAATTATCGGGCAACAATAATGGCGATGGACATAGAAACATTACGGGAATATGTTTTACAAAAGCCTTCTGTAACGGAAGGTTTTCCTTTTGGGGAAGACACGCTGGTATTTAAAGTGAACAATAAAGTATTCCTGCTGGTTGGGTTGGACGCATCGCCTTTGCAATTCAATGTAAAATGCGATCCCGAAAAAGCGATAGAATTAAGAGAAGAATTTCCCGGGGCAGTCTTGCCCGGCTACCACATGAATAAAAAGCACTGGAATACGATTATTGTGGATGGCACCCTGTCTCAAAAACAGTTAAAAGAAATGATGGATGATTCTTATGCATTGGTGGCCAGGCTAAAAATCAAGTGACCTTCTTTGCTACGCACATCCAGTCCCAGGGATAGGGTCCCTTCAGCCATTTGGGTGGGTTATTGAATTCTGTTTTCCAGTTGTAATTTATTTTTTCAACATCTGTTACTTCAAATCCTTCCAGTGCAAGCAGCAACTCTAGTTCTTCTTTCAGGTAATGTTTAGTGGGCACATTATCAATATCGGTAACGCCTTGTTTAATGTTTTTTGCCAGTTCAAATGCTTTTTTAGAGGAAGCGATTTTTTCATCATGATCGCCATCCACATTCCATCTATTGGCAATGATATTTGTATAAAGTTTCGATTCTAATGAGGGCACTACCAATACCAGGTGGCCATTTTTATTGATGCTGAGATTAAGTGATTGAAAAAAATTGATTCGCTTAAGTAAAGAGTCGGTAAGAATGGCATTGATACAAACAGCCATGTCACAGGGGGTAATGGTCAATGTATCAGCACTCATATCCATCGCCACATATTCTACATTAGTAAACTTTGCATTTTTTTCTTTTGCTATTGCCAGGTTGGTGACAGAAATATCGGCAGCTATAACAAACTTAAAATTTTCGGCCAGCAACGGGACCCATTTACCTATGGCACATCCTATATCGATAACTGTTTTTTCCTTGGCTGCAAATTTCTCAATGGCTGCAACTATTTTACCCGACCTGTCATTCTGTAAAACATCAAATATCTCATCATCGTAATTAGGGGCAATTGTTTCCCAGTATTTTTTATCCATGAAAGTTGATTATTATTTTTTTTCGTATTTCGAGTTCCTGTTCTTTCCTTCGGCCATCATTTCAATAGCACTTGTCATGCGCCTGGTCTTTGTTTCTTCAGTTTTTGCTTCTACCACCCAATTAACGTATTCTTTTTTGTGTGAGTAGGGGAAAGCATCAAATACTTGTTTAGCTTTTTTATTCCTTGCCAGTGCTTTAATAAAATAATGAGGGATAACCAATTCTTTTTTCTCAGTTGATCTTGGTTTAGCCACAAGCTTAATGCCTTTATCATTAAGTGCCATGGCTTCTTTTATCCAGGCCACCATTTTTTTATCGGCCGGCAGGTCTTTTAACGAAGTGATCCTGCCCAGGTGCCCCATGGCCACTTCCGAATTGGCTGTTTCTGTCAATACCGGGTCTTTCATCAATGAAGCTTTCCAGAAACCAAATGCAGCATGTTGTTTAAAAGCAGCCATGCTGCACATCATTTCTCCCTTATAATCGAAATGGGGAAAACTCCACTTCATTTTTTCTTCCACATCAGGGCATGTTTTATGCACCAGTTCACGGATATGTTTTAAAACGGGTTTTGCAAAACCAGCAGATTTGGCGATATAAGCATCAATGAATTTATTTTTTACCGATATTGTTTTGTTATTTAACAAGATTGATTTGTTTGTAAAATAAGAAAATATTTTTACAGCGAGCGCAGCCCGGTGCCCGGTTTTACCTGGTATTGGGCTTATTTCTTTTTTGTTAGCCGCCATATGCCCCAGATCACCAGCACTACAACCAATACATAACCTAATATCTTTCCTGCAGCATAACCGGCTTTATAGGCATCAGTTTGCCGGTCTTGCGCAAAAACAATAACAGTTGCCAATAAAAATAAAATGGATAAAAGATATTTTTTCATCATAAAATACCTGTTGATGCTATTTACTGAAATCTTTTGCTCACGATAAGTTCCTTGCTTCCTGCAGCATAAGTATAAAAACCTTCCCCGCTTTTTGCACCAAGTTTACCCGCCATCACCATATTCACCAGCAGGGGGCAGGGTGCATATTTGGGATTACCAAAACCATCGTGCAATACATTTAAAATACTGAAGCAAACATCAAGCCCGATAAAATCGGCCAGTTGCAGTGGCCCCATGGGATGCGCCATACCAAGTTTCATTACCGTATCAATTTCCTGTACACCGGCAACACCCTCAAATAAACTGTAAATGGCTTCATTGATCATGGGCATTAAAATACGGTTGGCAATAAAACCGGGATAATCATTCACCGCACAGGGAATTTTCCCTAAGTGCTTACTTAATTCAACAATAGTATTGGTCACTTCTCTCTTGGTAGCATAACCATTGATGATCTCTACCAGTTTCATCACCGGCACAGGGTTCATAAAATGCATACCTATAACCAGTTCGGGCCTGTTTGTGGCAGCTGCGATTTTTGTAATGGAAATGGAAGATGTATTGGTGGCAAGGATACAGCCGGCAGGCGCCGCTTCATCCATCTGTTTAAATATTTTCAGTTTCAAGTCAATATTTTCTGTTGCAGCTTCTATTACAAGCCCTGCATCTTTTACACCTGCTGTAATATCAGTAGCCGTGGTGATATTACCCAGCGCTGAAGTTTTCTGCTCTTCACTGATGCTGCCTTTTGCGATCTGGCGGTCAAAGTTCTTACCGATAGTGGCCAATGCTTTTTCTAATTGTGGTGCACTTACATCAACCAGTGTCACACTAAAACCATTTTGTGCAAATACATGTGCAATGCCATTGCCCATAGTGCCGGCGCCGATGATTGAAATATTTTTTATTTCCATTCTCTCTACTTTGAATTATGAGTTATGAATTATAAATTATGAGTGTTTTTACTTCCTGGATTTTGTTGTTATTATGGCACTCCTTATCATTTTTAACAGGTCAGATGCCTCTTTCTGAATGCTTATGAATTCTTTTTCCAGTAAATAATCTGATTCATATAAAAGCTCAAGCCAGTACAAGCTCTCATCACATTCTTTTTGTGCTATTCCGAGTTTATGTATAAAATCTGGCTTACTCTCTGCATTTTGAGCTTCTCTTACCAGAGCTCCAACAGCCGTACCACTTCGTATTAATTGTTTACTTATAACAAATTCTTTTTTACTATCTGTTAAATACTTATATAATTTAATTATTCTTTTAGCAAAAAGAAAACTTCTATCTTTTATGATGTTCTTCTTCTCGCTCATAATTCATCACTCATAATTTATAATTATTTAAACGCATTCATCCCCGTCACATCCATCCCCGTAATCAACAAATGAATATCATGCGTGCCTTCGTAAGTGATTACACTTTCTAAATTCATCATGTGGCGCATCACGGGGTATTCGCCTGTAATGCCCATGCCACCGAGCATCTGGCGTGCATCGCGGCATATATTGGTGGCTACTTCACAGGCATTACGCTTGGCCATGCTTACCTGTTGTGGTGTTACTTTCCCTTCATTCATTAATACACCCAGGCGCCAGTTCAGTAATTGTGCCTTGGTGATTTCGGTAACCATCTCGGCTAATTTTTTTTGCTGTAACTGAAAACCACCAATGGGTTTACCAAACTGGATCCTTTCTTTGCTGTAATTTAATGCAGTATCGTAACAGTCCATTGCTGCACCGATTGCGCCCCATGCGATACCGTATCTTGCCTTGGTTAAGCAACCCAGCGGGCCTTTCAACCCTTTTACATTGGGTAAAATATTTTCTTTCGGAACTTTTACATTGTCAAAAACCAATTCACCGGTGGCGCTTGCACGCAAACTCCATTTGCCATGTGTTGTTGGTGTACTAAAGCCCTCCATGCCCCTTTCCACGATCACGCCACGTATATCACCCGCTTCATCTTTTGCCCATACAACAGCAACCTGTGCAAACGGTGCATTGCTGATCCACATTTTTGCGCCGTTCAAAATGACATGATCTCCGGCAGGTTTAATATTCGTGAGCATACCACCCGGATCACTGCCATGATTGGGTTCTGTTAAACCAAAACATCCCAGCCACTCACCACTTGCCAGCTTTGGTAAATATTTATTGCGCTGCTCTTCATTGCCGTATTGATAAATAGGGAACATCACCAAACTGCCTTGCACACTCGCGGTTGAACGAACACCACTGTCGCCCCGCTCAAGCTCCTGCATCATTAACCCGTAACTGATATAGTCCAGTCCGCCACCGCCATATTTTTCGGGTACGGTAGGGCCAAAGCATCCAAGATCACCCAATTGTTTTATGATCTGCTGCGGAAATTCTGCACGCTGCGCATAATCTTCAATGATGGGCGAAATTTCTTTCTTTACATAATTACGAACGCTTTCCCGAACCAGTTTATGTTCTTCGGTAAGCAATTCATCTACATTAAAATAATCGGGTGATTGAAAATTATCTGTTTTAGCAGCCATCGGTGAAATTTATGGTTTTCGGTTTAGTGTTTTTTGTTCCGGGTAGTTGTACATCAACCAACATCGTCCCGGCGGCGGATAGAACACGGATAAATCGGTAAAAATCCGTTAAATCCATACCACCTGCATCCCGTTCCCCAAAGATAATGCCTCCAAAACACAGAAATTTTTGTTTTTTTACTTTTTATGCAACATTGTCAAAAAGCCCTTGTCTCTATATTATTAAACCTTAATCTTTGGAATTAGCCGGATTGCCACAACCTGTCTACCGACACGCAGAATTGATCGCTGCCTGCGTGGCGATGCCCTGGCATATAAGGAACTATACCAGCGTTATTCCAAAGCGATGTTCAATACCTGCCTGCGCCTGCTCAACAATGTAACGGAAGCAGAAGATGTATTGCAGGATAGTTTTATTGAAGCATTTAAGAACCTTCAAAAGCGGATTTTAAAAAACTGATAAGCAATATAAAACTCAACCTGGAATTCTGTGGCAGCACCAAAGTGAACATGGATAACAACCTCAGCAGCCTGGATGTAAAAACTTCTTATTCCAGTATTAACCTGAAGCCAACGGTTGATATTTCTGCATCTTATACCATTTCCACCAGCTTTGGAAGTTTTAAGAATACCACCAATGCCAAATTTGATGGGGATGATAATGGAAGCGACCGGGGCCCTAAATTCGATCATAAATACAGCGGAAAATCGGGTAGCGGCTCCATACCTGTTAAAGTAACTACCAGTTTTGGTAAAGTGGTTTTGGGCGAGCCGGGGCCGGATGATATGAAAGACAAAGAAAAAAAGAAATCAAAATCAAAAGAATCTTAATAGCAGTATAGCCATGAAAAAAAAGGTCCGCACCAGTTTGCGGGCCTTTTGTATTTTTGGAAAAATGAAACTGATCAATAAAATCCCATTGCTGCTTTGCTGCAAATGGATCAAACAACTAGCTTTACAGGGATGACAAACTTTTCTTACCTCGCACTGGGTGATAGTTACACTGTAGGGGAAAGTGTTCTGCCTGAAGAAAATTTTCCTTCTCAGGCAGTAGAACGCTTAAATAAAAACAGCAACGATAATGATCAACAGCATTTTTCGGCACCACAGATCATTGCCAGAACAGGATGGACAACAGACGAACTGGATGCCGCCATTGATGCTGCCGGAATCACCACAAACTATGATATTGTTTCTTTATTGATAGGCGTTAACAATCAATACCGCGGCCGCAGTGCAAATGAATACAAGATCCAGTTCGATCACCTGCTGCAAAGGGCCATCCATTTTGCCGGCAATAATGCCCAACATGTATTTGTATTGTCTATTCCCGATTGGGGTGTAACACCATTTGCAGAAGGGCAGGACAGGGAAAAAATTGCGACTGCCATCAATGCATACAATGCAGCAGCTAAAGATATTTGCGAACAACACCATATTGTTTTCATAGATATCACTTCGGCGCAAAGGGCAGACGGGAATAAAAAAGATTTTTTAGTAGTCGATGGTTTGCATCCTTCCGGGAAAGAATATACGAAGTGGGCGATAAAATTAGCTGATGCGGTTAAAAAAAATCTTGCAGGATGAATACAATTTTATTTAATGAAGTACAACGTTTCAGGGTGCGCTGGGCGTGGATAGCGGTGATAGCACTCAACCTGCTGATTATTTATGCCATCGTACAACAAGTGATATTTGGCAAACCCTTTGGCAGCAAACCTGCCTCCAACCTTACCCTGCTGTTAATTGAATTAGGGCCATTGGCACTGATCATTTTTCTCTCTTCCATAAAATTGAAAACATTTATCGATGATAACGGCATCCATTACCGTTTCTTTCCTTTTCAGTTAAAGACTACCTATATTGGGTGGGATGAATTAAGGGATGCGTATATGCGGGAATACAATTCTTTTTATGAATATGGAGGATGGGGTATACGTATGGGATCCGGAAAATCGGGTAAAGCCATTAACACATCGGAATCCGCAGCTAAAGGCCTGCAATTGAAATTCAAGGACAATGAACTGCTGCTGATTGGTACAAAAAGGCCGGATGAGATAAGTGCAATTATCGATTCAATGATCGCAGAAGGAAAAATTGCAAGGCTCTAACTGTAATTGATGAATTCCCT
>JAYWAN010000003.1:0-7700 GCA_043782405.1 Chitinophagaceae bacterium | reverse complement strand
CCCTTCGGTTCTCCGGGGGGATTTTTTTGCTCTTAAAAATTAAACTTTTTGTATTTTGGTATGTCTAGCTAATGGAACATTTTTAAAGGCGAATCCGGGTTATTTCCGGCTTTTTCTTTTAATGGGCTGCAGTATTACTTTTTAGGTAATCTGTCCCCAGTAATGTTTCCAATTGTGTGTTCAATCTTAACTGGATCTTGGAGATCCAATATGCATACCTAATAACACTTCTTTTGCGCAAAATGCAACTCATACCTACAATACCACCGGCCCTTATTATGTAAACCTGCAGGTAACCAGTAATGCTGGGTGCGTGGATGATACCATGATCGTACTCAACACTATTTATCCGCAGCCCCATAACGGGTTATGTGACGATCATTAAATAGATGATTGGCAATAAGCAATGGGCAATAACACAAAGAGTTTGTAATTTAGCCCTGATGAAAATTATCCTTGATGATACGCTTATAAAAGAACAACTGTATCCTTTTACCCAAACCAGACATGCCGCTGCAATACGGATCGGGATATTAACCATTCGAGAAAAGTGGGAAAAAATACTGGGTTACACGGTACCAATTACAGCGAAGGAATATTTTGGGGCTCTTTCCACGCCGGATGAAGCGGCAATGCCTGCAATAATGAATGGCAATATCATTCCCACAAAAAGATGGGTAGAAGCATTACTTAAAGACGGGATTGGCGGGGATATTTTTGCTGATGGCCTGATAGTAAAAACAATACAATATCCCTGGGAAATTTTTCAATATAATGATTGGGCATTGCGGGAAGATTTTGAATTGATTACAACAGGAAGGCAATCACAGCAGATATCGTTAACCAATACCGTTATCAATGCACCGCAAATATTTATAGAAGAAGGCGCTGTTGTAGAACACAGCATCCTAAATGCATCTACCGGACCCATCTATATTGGGGCAAATGCCGAGGTAATGGAAGGCTGCATGATCCGCGGGCCTTTTGCCTTATGCGAAGGGGCCGTATTAAAAATGGGAACAAAAGTATATGGTGCTACTACGATCGGACCATATTGCGTTGTGGCAGGGGAAATAAAAAATACTGTTTTATTCGGGTACAGTAATAAAGGCCATGACGGTTACCTGGGTGACAGTGTAATAGGAGAGTGGTGTAATTTAGGTGCCGGCACTACCAATAGCAATGTAAAAAACACGGCTGATGAAGTTAAAGTATGGGACCAGTCATCTAAAAATTTTGTACCCGTAGGAATGAAATGCGGATTGTTGATGGGTGATTACAGCCGTGCTGCTATCAACACCTCTTTTAATACCGGAACTGTTGTTGGCGTATGCTGCAATATTTTTGGAGAAGGGTTCCCTCCAAAATATATGCCTGATTTTACCTGGGGGAAAGAAAGGTATAAATTCGATAAAGTTTTACAGGATATTGCCAACTGGAAAAAGTTAAAGGGAAAAACTATCACTGTAGAAGAACAGAATACTTTACAGAAAATCTACAACCAAAACAAATAAATATGCGTAAACAAATTGCTGCAGCCAACTGGAAAATGAATTTAACCCTGCAGGAAGCAGAAGCCTTAATGGATGAACTGATGGCTACTCCGCATCACCTCAACGATAACCAGGAAGCTGTGTTTGGGGTGCCTTTTCCTTATCTTATTGGTATTAAAAATAAACTTGCCGGGAAGAAAAATGTTTTTGTGGCTGCTCAGAATTGTTATAGTAAGAAGAGTGGCGCCTATACCGGCGAAACGAGTGCTATGATGCTGGAAAGTATCGGTGTGGATTATGTTATACTTGGCCATAGCGAACGCCGTGAATATTTTAATGAAAGCCATGCCATGCTTGCAGAGAAAGTAAATATCTGTTTCGAATACAACCTGAAGCCTGTCTTTTGTTGTGGCGAACCACTGGCTATCCGTGAAGCAGGTAGGGAGAACGGTTACGTGGAAACGCAGTTGAAAGAAAGCCTTTTTCATTTGACTGCAGAACAACTCACCGGCTTTGTGATCGCTTATGAACCTATCTGGGCCATCGGTACAGGTAAGACGGCAAGCACTGAACAGACCCAGCAAATGCATGCGCATATCCGTAAAGTTATGGCAACTCAATATGGCAGTGTGGTAGCAGCGAGCATCTCTATTTTGTACGGGGGAAGCGTAAAGGCGTCAAATGCTAAAGATATCTTTGGCCAGCCTGATGTTGATGGCGGCCTGGTAGGTGGCGCCAGCCTCGTTGCTGCTGAATTTTCAGCAATTATTAACAGTTTAAAATAATAAACGAGAGACAGAAACGTTCCATTCAAAAATCCCCATACGGATAATCCCTGTACGATAGTATTATTGCGCCACCGGCATTTACTGCTTCGTTTACTGCAATTGCGTATTGTAGTAAACGAGACCAGCATCTATGAATTCAAAGAAAAGCAGCCCGTGATTATTCCCTGCGGGCAACACAATACCACACTAATGATAACAAATGGATTTCACCACAGCAGGGTAGTGCCTGTTAAATGTAAACCAGGCATTCATTTTTATGAAGTGGAAAGTTTCATTGATAATGTGCAATTACTAACGGGGCTGGCTATGACCTTACTGTTCTTTGGTATCTATATTCTTACGGGCATCGTCTTTTTTATGCTGTTTGCCAATGTGCCCCTGCTTATCATGCTTTATTTATTTTATATAAAACGTGATAGCTTTATCCAGGTACACCTGTTGAAACCGGAACATGTACCGGTTAAGAACTGAGCGCCTGGTTTGGATTGATCAAAGCAAAACTGATATCAGCTTCAACAAAACTATTGATCTTATCCAGGTTAAGAATGGTCTTATCTCCTTCTTCGTTACGATGATACATTGGAATGAACTTTGCACCTGTCACCACTTCTTTGAAAGTATAGGAACTACGGGCTACCACCGTGTTACTGAACATATCATCAAAGGCTTTAAGGAAGATGAGGATCTCGCCCCTTGTATTGGCAAAATCTTCTGCTGCAAACCTGTATAGCGGACTGTTTTCAGTGATTGGGTGAACGATCGTCCAACTGAGGTTGAGTGCATTTACTTTATCATATTCCAATTCCAGTGGAAAAAACTTATTGACCGTTTTTCCATTTTCTTCCACACTCATTCCCAAAGTCAGTTTTGCTTCCGCATCGGTAAGCGTGGCATTTTTAAACGGTGCGATACGCAGCATTAATGCGGTGATATCTTTAAATGGTGCAATGATGGCATTGTCAGAGAATCTAAGATAGGCTTTTGGTTTACTGAAGCGGCCATAGAACAAACCCGTGGCGAGCGAAAAAGTGAGTAAACCCAGCAAGGCTTCAAAAGCCGCAATTGCACTGGTGCCAAAGCCAGTAGGACTGATGCGACCATAGCCAACAGTAGTAAAAGTTTGTGTGCTGAAGAAAAAAGCTTCACCAAATTTTTCCAGTTCACTGCCAGTCTTCATTCCATTCAGGTGTTCTACACCAATGGAATAATAAATACCCCCAAAAATTAAATTCACTGTAATAAAAAAACTAATGATGATGAACAGGAATTTCCACGTGCCAACAGCCAGCATGGTATGAAACCAACTGATACGTTCTAAAAAAGGGATGCCGCGTTTCTCAATATTGGCTTTCCCGCTTTTATTGACAAAACGCCCGCCATAGTCGGCACTGTTGGCACCAAAGCCGGTATTGATCTCGGTTTTTGCCTTTGTATTCAGTTTACGTATCAGTGACATGGAATTATTTATAAATGACCTGTAAATTAAGCAATATTCCAATTGAAAATATTAAGTTTACCTGACACCAATTATTCCTAACTTCAAAACGGAAAGAAGGTATTTCCATAAAACTAAACCGGGTATCCATGTTTTTTAAAGAATTATACAGGCATAGCAGGGCAGGATGTTTTATTGTGGCCGTTTTCCTGCTGGCTTATATTTATATCAATGCAAAATGGGGGGTGGTAGCAACACCCGTACTGCAATTCGGTATGTACAGTTCGCCCTTTCATACTAAAGATACCCAGGAAGTATACATGGTTAAAGCCAATGAAAAAATGATCAATTGTGCTGAACTTTCTTTTAGTGAATGTGATATTGTGCAGCTTTTTTTACACGATTACGAAAGGCAGCTGTCTGTTAACACGGCAGTGTACAATACCATGCATAACTATCCCGGGTTACACAGCCTGATGAGCTATAAAAATTTTACGAACCAGGTTACTGATAAAGTATTCACCAGCTGGTATAAACAAAAAATGGAAAAGATCATTGGTGAGCCTATTGATTCATTATCCGTTTTTAAACAGGATCTTGTGTGGCAACAAAACAGGCTGCAGGCTTCCGGTACACCCACTAAAATAAATTTCATTGTTCCTTAGCAGCATACATAGAAAAAAAATTGCAGCATTTTACTTTATTTGTTTTGCCCTTTGTTATGGCTGGTATTACCTGCATGGGCTGTTGCTTCACCAGTTGAGCCCCGTTTTCTTTCTTAATAAACTGGACATTACCGTTAATCTTGTGCTACTCACAAACCTGCATACCGCAGTTATCAATAACCCGGTGCTGCAGGTTGTTCTTGACAGCCTGTATTTTTTATTGCCGCTGTCATTGTTCATTAGTTGCCTGGCGGGGTACAAGTTGCAATATATTTTAGCCATTGCAACATCTGCCTTCAATCTGGTCTATGCCATTCTGCTGTCCACCATGTCGCCACTCAGCATCGAGGGTTTTACCGGATGGATCATGCTTCCGCTGGTTTTTGCGTTTAAAAATGAAAGAAGTTTTTATTTTATATTGCAAACCATGCGGTATTTTTTCCTGCTGATATTCTTTTCAGCTGCACTATGGAAAATCAGGGCGGGAGGTATTTTCAATACAGAACAGATGAGCGCCATCCTGCTAAAACAACACGCTGCATACCTTGTTGGGTCAACAGGTGAATGGTATGTCGGATTTATTAATTACCTGGTCAGCCACAAGATATTGTCTTATTGCCTTTACCTCGCAGCTGCATTGGCTGAATTTGTTTTTATTATCGGCTTCTTTACAAAAAAATACGACAGGCTCCTGATCATTATCTTCCTTGCCTTTGCACTGTTCGATTATTTCCTGATGGGAATAAATTATTTTTCTTGGTCGGCTTTCTTAAGTTGCCTTTGGTTTTCATCGTATAAACTTAAAACAGCCGGGGCATGAATATGAACCGTAAAGAATATAAAAGCGATTATGTGCCTGCATTGGACGGCTTAAGGGGATTAGCGATCCTGCTTGTTATCAGTTGCCACTTTTTTTTTAACTATGGCATTTTCAAATTGGGATGGATAGGGGTTGATCTTTTTTTTGTGCTGTCGGGCTACCTTATTGCATCAAAATTCATCCGGCAGCCAATCAGTTTGAACCTGGTGAAGGTTTTTTACCGCAACAGGATACTGCGCATACTACCTTTGTATTTTGTTTTTGTGCTTTTTTTTCTCGGTGCCTGGTATTTACTTCCTGTTGAAAAAAAAATATTACTGTATATCCCTTCAATAAAGCAGTTCTGGCTGCATCATTTTTTCCTGCTCCAAAACTGGATGTACGTATTGGGCCCATCAGAAGGACAGATGTACAACCCGTTGATGCACCTGTGGTCCATTGCCATTGAAGAACAATTTTATATTTTTTTTCCGCTGATCATCATCTTGGTGAGTAAACTGAAACATAAGATGCCATTCATTATCGGTGCTATTTTACTGGTAGCCATTTTACGGTCATTTAGTTTTTATCATCACGAACTGCCCGAGAATAAATTGCGGTATTATTGTAATACTTTTTACCGGCTGGATACTTTTCTTGCAGGGATATTGCTTGCTTTTCTCATGCGGGACTTTAAAAATAACGGCTGGCTCAATAAGATATTTAAACTGTTATTTGTGCTCAGTCTTGGCGGGTATATTTTTATCGTGGCCTATAATAATAATTTCTTAAGTGATAACCCGTTGATCATTACTATCGGTTACACCATCATAGCCACCATGTTCATGTCGCTGATATATTTTGTAGCGAATCAAAGATTGGGGCTCATCAATAAAATATTTACCAACCGCTTCCTCGTATTCAGCGGAAAAATTTCTTATGGATTATACATATTCCATTTTCCTTTTGACTTTTTCAATAATGCATTATTGCACAGCTGGTTTAAATTTTTGCTGGCATGGGGCGATGAAAAAAAGATCTCGCTTTGTTTTACATTTTTCCTGTTAGGCGTACTGTACCTCGTTAGTTATACCAGCTATACTTATTTCGAACGTTATTTCCTGAATATGAAAAAAAGGTATGCCCCTGTTGCCGCGGGGTCAAACTAAATTAAAATGCGCAAGGATCCTGTCGTACACCATATCTTCCCTGATGCCTGTTAAGCAGGCAAGGTCGGGACATTGCATGGGGTTGCTTACCCTGCTGGTATTGGCATTTTTCCAGGCGGAGCAGGGCCTGCAGGAAATGGATGAACTTATAACCGTATGGTCGCCGCCATTTAAAGTTGAATAACCATATAACTTTTCATCACTGGCACCAAATATGGTGAGTGTTTTTTTCTGCAATGCCACGGCCATGTGCATGATGCCGCTATCGAGCCCGATATACCCACTGCTGAAAGCAACGAGGTTAAAGACTTCCGGAATGCTTGTCTTCCCGATCAATACTTTGCAATTGGATCTTTTTAAATCTTCAAAAGCTGCAGCATACGTTGTTTCAAATGCATCGCCAACAATGAGAAAAGAAATGTTTTTAAATGTATCGCTGAGTTTTGTTATTACACTGATCCAGTTTTGGATGGGCCAGTTTTTAAAAGGCGTGGTATTGTTGCCCGCCGAAACCTGGATGATATAATAAACAGGATTGATATCATTCAAATGGCCCGTGACCGATGCCTGATCTAGCAGGGGCCTGGGCAGATAAAATCTTTTAATACTTTTTATCCCTGCGTTTGAGGCAGTGTACAATAGGCGAAGGTTCTGTTCCGCATCAGAAAGAACGGGTTCAACAGGAATATTCCTGAACTGTTTGCTGTTTGTTATTTTAGCGTTCCCTGTTTGAGTAATACGGTAGCTACAGTATTTTGCCGCCCAGCGAATGGCTTTTCCTTTTCCAAGATGATTGATATAAAAATTTACAAAACATTTTGGATGGGTGAGGGCAAACAGCAATAAACCCGCTTTGGTGCCTATATGAATTTTATGGTTGGCTAAACTATTATCCAGTAAGCAGTCATTTTTATCTTTTGCATAGAAAATAGCTGTAGTATGAAATTGCTTTTGCTGCAATTCTTTTAAGAGCGGAACAAATAAAAGCGTATCGCCAAGGCCACCGGTGAAAATGATGGCAATCTTTCTTTTTTTTGCTGTTAGTAGTTTCATTATTTTTATTTCCCGCAACTAAAAGAAATGATGAAGATAATCCGGGCGATCAGGAAAAATTATTTTGATAATACAGTTGACCTCTCAAAGCTAAGCAAAACATTTTTGTTATGGGGCGTGGGAGTGGTTTTGGTGTACATTGCCAATATTTATTTGACAAGATTGATCGGGCTGCAGCAATATGGTGAATACACCGTATTCATGAATTGGGTGGCACTGGCAAGCACCCTGGTGGTATTTGGCTGGGACGGTTACCTGGTACAAAAGATACCACAATTAAGTTTGACAGATGATGGTA
>JAYWAN010000002.1:0-2930 GCA_043782405.1 Chitinophagaceae bacterium | reverse complement strand
TTCTCCATTCGCAAAAAACGGTAGCCTGTTTCCAGTTTACCCCTACTACAGGATAATTACCAAAAGCAGGATAGCTGTAATATTTTTGCGCCATTGGATCGCTATACGCATAGGCAAAGTCCCTCACCCAGCAAAGTGTATCCGGGTAAGCAGGCACGGTTCTTTTCAGAATGAATTTTGAACGGGGTATCGTAGCATCCCTGTTTGCAGCGGCTGCTTTATAATCGAAGGTTTCTGACTGGTAAACTATTTTATTGGCATCCAGTTCCTTTTTACCAAATATCCTGTTATCGGGAGTAACGATGATAGCATCAATTTTTTCCATGGTAGCTTTATCGTTCCACTTAATCGCCCTGGCTTTTTTCCAATCCACATATTCATTACCGTCTGCACCTACTTTGATAAAGCCCATTAATTTAGCTGCTATAGAATCTCTTACCCAATTAGTAAACTGGCGATATTCATTATTGGTTATCTCTGTGGCATCCATCCAAAAGCCACTGATTGAAACCTGTTTGTTACGGGCTGTAAAAGCATAACTCAGGTCCTCATCACTGGATCCCATGTGAAAAGTTCCCGGGGGAATGTAAACCATTCCTGGAGGCTTTGGCAAACTCCATTTTGAAGCTGGTGCAACACCGTGCAATTGCCCGTCATTGGGAAGTGACCCTCCCGATTTGTTTTTACCACTAAGCAATTTGCAACTGCTGGAAGTAGAAATGGTAGCGATAATAGCTACCAGGTAGAACAACCTGTTCATCATTGTTTTTAACTTTGAAGGTAATGGGCAAATGTAATGATTATTTTGAATTATCATCATTTTATACTTGATTCAGTAATTAATTTATTCACAAAATTTAATCCCGAAAACTTTAAACGATTAAAAATCATAAATATTGTATGGTTTGACTTAATTCACAGGCTATTTTCGCAATTGTAATAACAGCTCTTCCACAGTATTTACGGGAGCTTTGCAGGCATAGTTTTTACACAGGTAAATCAGGGTTGCAGGCCCCGGATCTTTACCCGCCAGTAAAGGAAATTCATCACTTGCAACAGGAGCAGATTGTAATAACTTATCCGGCAAATATTGTTGAAGTAAACGGTCGCGGATATTGTTATGATCAGGTCCCGAAATTACGATCTCATTTATTCCATAAAACTGCTTTAATGCTACTGATGCCCAAATGGCAAAAGAGGTAGGATAACGCACCACAGCGGTTTTGAGTGAACCGGTAATTTTTTTTGCCTGCAGCAGCCATTCTTTTTTGTCGAAAATAACCGACAGGTAAAAGAGGTTTTCGGCCATGATACTGTTACCGGATGGGGTTGCCCCGTCGTACACTTCTTTTTTGCGCAAGATCACATCCTTTTGTGCTATCCCGGTATAGAAAAAAAAGCCCGTAGCATCGTCTGTAAAATCCCTGATAACCATGCTGGTAAAGTCTTTGGCCCATATTAAATATTTTGTGTCAGCTGTTAATTCCTGCAGGTAAATACAGCATTGGATAAGACAGGCATAATCATCAAGAAAAGCAGGGTGTTTGGCGATCTTATTTTTGCAGGTATGTTTTAACCCCGGGTCTTCTTTATTTGTGTTGAAATTTTGTATGAGAAAATCAAAGTTTTTTTGCGCAAGCTTCCTGTAATTATCATCTCCCAATGCAGCCGAAGATCTGCATAGCGCTGTCGTCATAAGCGCATTCCAATTTAACAAAATTTTATCATCCAGTTGGGGCTTTACCCGCTCATTTCTTTGTGCTAAAATCTTTTCAAGGCAGCTGTTGATCTTTTTTTCAAATTCTTCGGACGGGATTTTTTTTTCTTTTGCAAACAGGTGATCTTTTTTTAAGATGCGAAGGATATTTTTTTTGCCTGCTCCCGGAATATGCGACCAGTTTCCTGCTTCGGTTATATCAAAGTATTCGCAAAAAAGCGGGGAATCATTTCCCAATAAAGCATCAATCTCTTTTTTGTCCCACACATAATATTTCCCTTCTTCGCCTTCTGAATCTGCATCAAGGGCAGCATAAAAACCTCCTTCACTATCCATTAATTCCCTTTCCACAAAAGCGATGGTTTTCCGGATGGCATTTTCATAATGTTTATCTTTTGTTATTTGATAAGCATCACAAAGGATATTCACCAGCAGGGCATTGTCGTATAACATTTTTTCGAAATGGGGGGCCAGCCATTCTTCATCGGTGCTATACCTTGCAAACCCACCTCCAACCTGGTCGTAAATACCCCCTTCCAGCATTTTATCAATTGAAAGTATGGCCTGTTGTAAGGCTTCCTCATTGCCGGTAAAATAATAGTATTGTAAGAGGTATTGGATGGTAAAGGTTTGCGGAAATTTTGGTGCTTTTCCAAATCCGCCCCATTCCTTATCTGCCGCTGCCATTATATTTTGGAAAATAGTATCAGCATCTTCTGCTGTAAATATATCCGGTGAAAGGCCTTTATCCTCTTTTTTTACGATCCCGAAATCATTGGAGCGTTGGATATGCCTGGTTAAACTTTCGGCCTGGCTGATTATTTCTGCTTCTTTTTCTTTCCAGGCCCGCTGTACACCATTGAGTACTTCGGTCCATGACGAGCGATCATAAGCTTTCACGGGCGGAAAATAAGTTCCACCATAAAAAGGCCTTGCTTCCGGCGTAAGAAAAACATTTAACGGCCAGCCCCCGCTTCCGGTCATGGCCTGTACAGCATCCATGTAGATATGGTCAAGATCGGGCCGTTCTTCCCTGTCGATCTTTATATTGATGAAATGCTCATTCATAAATTTAGCCACAGCTTCGTTCTCAAAACTCTCTTTTTCCATTACATGGCACCAGTGGCAGGCAGAATAACCGATACTGACGAGGATCACTTTGTTTTCTGTCTTTGCTTTTTGCAGGGCTTCTTCACCCCAGGGGTACCAGTCT
>JAYWAN010000001.1:0-2978 GCA_043782405.1 Chitinophagaceae bacterium | reverse complement strand
AATAATTGCTGGTATGGATGAAAGTTTTCGGCGGGATAAACATCAGTGCCCATGCCATCCTGGTTGCTGACCATCACCTTATAAAAATCAAATTCAGCAGCAATATTGGCCAGGGCCGTAATAGCGCCGGGCACAAATATTGTCTTCTCAATGCTATCTACCTGCAGGTCCTCTACCGGCTCTTGCAGCAGCACACCATCCCTGTCAATAAAAAGTATCCGTTTCATGATAATTGATTTGAATAATTTATTAATGAAGCAGTAAGTAATTCATTTTCTTTTTCATTTCCAACGGTAATGCGCAGGCAGGAATCGCAAAGCACAATATTCGACCGGTTCCGCACAACGACCTTTTTACCAAGCAAATAATTATATACTTCAGTAGCCTTTGTTACTCTTGCTAAAAGAAAATTGGCATCACTTGGATACAGTTTTTCTATAATCGGTAATTCTTTCAGATTTTTTGCAAGTATTGTTCTTAAATCTTTTAATACTAATACATTCGTTTCAAACTTTGGCTTTTCATGCAAGGCTTTCAACGCCAGTTGCTGCGTTGGTCCGCTGATATTATAAGGTGGCTTTACTTTATTAAGCACTGCAATAATTTCTTTTGAGGCAAAAGCCATTCCTAATCGCAATGCCGCCAGTCCCCAGGCTTTACTGAATGTTTGCAACACAACAAGGTTGGGGTAATTGATCAATTCATTTACAAGTGAATCCTGTGATGCAAAATCGATATAAGCCTCATCTATGACTACGAGGCCGTTAAAATTTGCGGCCAGTTGTTTTATTTCATCGGTGTTGATAGAGTTACCAGTGGGATTGTTCGGCGAACATATCCATATCATTTTAGTGTTATTGTCGATCATCCCGCGGATCGCTTGCATGTTAAGTTGAAAATTTGCGAGGAGCGTTGCTTTTCTTATTTCCACGTCATTTACATGGGCACTCACTTCATACATGCCATAGGTGGGCGGACAAATGATCACGTTATCTTTTCCCGGGTTGCAAAAACACCGATATAAGATATCAATGCATTCATCGCTGCCATTGCCTAAAAAAATATTTTCGCTCATAAATTTTTTATCCGTGGCAATCGCCTCCTTTACTGCAAGCTGGTGAGGATCGGGATAGCGCATGTGATCAATGCCCAGCGGCGAACCCAGGCTGTTTTCATTGGCATCAAGAAATGCTGCAGCTTCGCCACTGAACTCATCCCTCGCCGATGAATAGGGCTGCAGGTTTTTTATATTTTCTCTTATAAGTGATGATAGGTTAAACATGCTGAATTTTATTATCTGATCTTATTTTAATGGCATTGGCATGTGCATCCAATCCCTCTGCTTCCGCCATAGTAATAACCGTGTTTGCAATATTTTTTAATCCCGCAGCGCTTATCTTTTGAAAACTGATCTTCTTAATAAAGCTATCCACGCTTACACCACTAAAGGCTTTTGCAAAGCCATTGGTAGGCAACACATGGTTGGTGCCGCTTGCATAGTCACCTGCGCTTTCAGCAGCATAAGTGCCAATAAAAACCGAGCCTGCGTTGATGACAAGTTCTGCCATGCGATCTTCTTCACTACAACTTATAATCAAATGCTCGGGTGCATATTCATTGACAAGGTCTATTCCTTCGCTCATATTTTTTACAAGAATTATCTTGCTATTTTGCAAAGCGGCCAGTGCCATTTCTTTTCTTGCCAGCTTCTGCAGTTGTTCAGCTACCTGCGCTGTTACTTTGCCCGCAAATGTTTCGTCAGTTGTTACCAGCATCACCTGGCTATCTGCGCCATGCTCAGCCTGTGAAAGGAGGTCAGCAGCAATGAAAGATGCATTAGCGGTATCATCAGCCAATATGCAAAGCTCACTTGGGCCAGCCGGCATATCAATTGCAATACCTTCCCGTTGTATGAATTGCTTAGCTGCAGTTACATATTGGTTGCCGGGTCCGAAGATCTTGTTTACCTTCGGAATGGTTGCTGTGCCATAAGCCATCGCCGCAATAGCCTGTGCGCCGCCCACCTTGTATATTTTATCGATGCCCGTTACCGATGCAGTATACAATATTGCGGGATGTATCTTTCCGTTCTTGCCCGCCGGTGTACAAACAATTATTTCTCCGCACCCCGCAATCCTTGCCGGAATACCAAGCATCAACAGCGATGAAAACAATGGAGCAGTACCTCCCGGAATGTATAATCCTACCTTTTCAATCGCAACTGGTTTTCTCCGGCACTCAATACCAGGCATTGTTTCAACATATTCAACTTGTGGCATTTGATCTTTATGAAATGCGTGAATGTTTGCTTCAGCCTGGTCGATAGCTAATTTGAGATCTGCAGGAATTTTCATTCCATTGTGTGCTTCATCTTTACCGACAGCGATCTCATCCAATAAAATATTATCGAACTGTTGGGTATACTTTTTTATTGCAGCATCTCCATTCTCCCTTACATCATCGATTATTGATCGTACGCTAAATTCCAACTCCATCCTTTGCAAAGCAGGACGCTGCAATACACTGCTCCATTGTTTTCTGTCGGGATATTTTATTACCTGCATCATACGATCATTTTTTCGATAGGTGAAACCAAAATACCTTCTGCTCCATTTTCCTTCAGTTGTTCGATGATATTCCAGAAATCATCTTCATGAATCACAGAATGAATGGAACTCCAGCCCGGTTCAACAAGGGGGATAATGGTTGGGCTTTTTATTCCGGGCAACATGTTGCATATCGCCAGAACTTTATCATTGGGTGTATTCAGCAAAATATATTTATACCGCCTCGCTTTTTTAACAGCCTGGATCCTGAACAGGAGTTTTTTTAACAGCATTTCTTTTTCTCCCGATAGGTAATTGCTACTCACTAACACGGCTTCTGACCTCAGGATAACGTCGGCCTCTTTTAACCCATTTAAGAAAAGTGTGCTTCCCGAACTAACCAGGTCGCAGATAACATCGGCTAAACCAATA